>JASMAJ010000076.1:0-4871 GCA_030754395.1 Candidatus Thalassarchaeaceae archaeon
AAGAAGCAGTGTTCTCGCACCACCTTCTGTAGCCATTTCGAGGTAAGCTCGATGTGGCTCCCATGCATATGCTAGAGGATTGTATATACAATCAACCGAACCTTCGGCTACCAATTCGTCAGCAAAGGCTTCCATCTCATCTCGTAGTCTAGCCGCAGCCTCAATCATCTTCTTGACGGCCACAATTCCACCTACTGTTTCACATCGCCGACTGTCGCACCAGAGATACGTTGTAAATCGTCAGGTTTGATTGGAAAAACAGTGTCTGCTGAACCACCAGCACCCCATACAATTTCGTATTGAAAGAGGTCTTCATCCATCAGCACAGTACATGGTTTTAGATGTCCAAAAGGTGGTACTCCACCTGGTGCATAACCCGTGTTTTCAAGAATATATTCAGGATTAGTCATGCTAGGTTTGTAACCGAGCAATCGCTTGATTTTCCGCTTCCGTTCAACACGATTCGCTCCACTAGTAATGACGACAACTGCGCCATCATTTCCCTCGAATACAATGGATTTGGCAATATGTGCTACATCACAACCTAACTGATTGGCTGCGTCCTCACTAGTTTTTGTTCCTTCAGCATAGCGTCTCGCTTCAGGTTTGAAGTCTATTTCCGCGCACTGTTCAAGCCAAACCTCGTGCCCGCCCATGTGCTTCGAAACTAGCATTCGGACTTGATGATTATGCGCGTCGTATTCAAGACATATGGGAGTCCGCCACGGCTGTGAACAGTATGCTTACACCACGCTCGGTTCGCCGTTCAGTCATTGCTATGACCTTAGCTACAGGATTTACTATGTTCTCAGTCTACGCAATTTGGTTGAATGATGGTTGTGATCCATGGATGCCATTCATCTCGGATACGGATGTATATCCTGGTACAGATTTGGTTTTCACTATGGGATTCGCAATATCAGGAATACTGATTATTATTGGAGGCTGGCAGGTTGGAAATTTCCGTCATAATTGGATGACTACATCTGGTATCGAGCAGAAGTGGGTCTCCATCAATCGCTTTGGAATGTATAGTGCAATAATAGCAGGACTGGGCTTGTTGATGATTGCAGATACCCCTTGGGATGAACACATCTATTTGCATATGATAGAGGCTTTTCTCATATTTGTTGGTGGAATTCTATTCATAATTTGCTTAACACTCACTACCGAACCTATGGCTCAAATTGAACCAGAATTGGAGCAACTAAAGAAACCGCGGTTGATGTATTCAATAATTGCAGTCGCTAGTGCTTCTTTGATGAAATTGAATTATTCAAGAATGGTTGGCACACCTCCCAATTTCTCTCATCTTAATCCTTATTTTTCTAACGTAAAACAATGTACTAATTTGGGTTACGAGGCAATGGCAGAAGCGGCTATTTTTGAATGGATAATGGTCATTTTTATTGGCGCTGGAGCCTTTACTATGATTAAAGAAATCAAGATTCTTGAGAACACGAGTGAAGAGGAATGAAACTCTTGTCTCGAGTAATCTCCATCTCCGCACATTTCATCAGCAGTGGGCGGGCGAACATGCCTCATGGAGTGGCCCCCTGGCCCCTATGAGTACGCGATGTTCGCGCTGTTGGCAATGACCATTCCCATTCAGCGCCTCCTGACTCGTGACGAACCTCACATGCGCGTCCCGCTTCGTGGTCTTCTAGCCGAGATTCGCGACAAAGGCTACTGGTGGCACATCGGATTGTATGGAGCGATGTTTCTCTACAAGGCGCTAATAGACC
This sequence comes from Candidatus Thalassarchaeaceae archaeon, assembly GCA_030754395.1. Classification (GTDB taxonomy): domain Archaea; phylum Thermoplasmatota; class Poseidoniia; order Poseidoniales; family Thalassarchaeaceae; genus MGIIb-O1. The sequence continues at coordinate 1,746 of JASMAJ010000076.1, forward strand.
ATCACAATGAACCTATGAAGGCAAGAGTGGGTGGTTTTACTCATTGGATTCATGGTATTGAGGGAGATTTGACGCTGTGGGTTCAGGAAACTTTTGCAAATGATATTTTGACAGATATTCTGTGTACTCATTATCTATTCATGTATCTGTTCATGATTTGGTTCTCGCCGATGTATTACATCCTCACACGAGACGAGGTGATGGCTGACAAAGCGGCTCTCAACTACTTCGTCATTTACCTCCTTGCGGTCCCTCTCTACCTATTCTTCAATGTTGAAGTCACAAGCAGTTTCATCCCAGGAGTTGATGCGCTACTGTATCATGATGATTTCACTTTGAACTTCTTTACCACACATGATCCTATGGATAATGCTGTGCCGAGTCTTCACATTGGTTTGCCAATTTCTTTATTGTTTCTGAATCGATTACATTGTCGCAGTCAAGGCATAAATATCAGAGAATGGCGTCACCGAGAGTTCGACCTCTTCGTGATGGTCAATGTCGTAATCTACACATTTTCAATCCAGTATCTAGGAATCCATTGGGTTGTTGATATCCTTCCAGGAATAGCTCTAGCAATTGTCTGTGCGGCCTTCTGTCATGCAGTCCAGCCATTGGTGCGGGCAACAGCACTGCGCGATTGGCGTAATCTACTACCCAATCGAAGCCAATCGATTTTCGCCGCTGTCTGTGTGGTGCTGTTCAGCGGCGTGCTAGTAGTCGGAGCAATCGACGGTCCTGGTGTTGACGAAGATGTACCAAACTATCGTTTTGGAGTAGGGGATGTGAATGTAGAGACCGTCGAGGTTCATTCACTCTGGGATCCTGTCACAGTCGAGGTGTCTAATGTTGGAGATTCAACCGTAGAGGTTCTACTCATCAAACGAAAGTATGTCGAGTCTCATGCACAACAGGGTACTTTCGATTGGCCTGCATTTGTTAGTGATGGAACGGTTGTTGCACTTGATTCCGCTGATTCGACTGAATTTGAGATAATGCCAGCGAGCCTCTTCGATGTACATCTTGTTCTGATGAGAATAAACCCGGAATTAACTACAGATTCTGGTGCTATTGGGGAGTTACGCATCACACCTCATTACGTTGATGATGAGTTGATGTGGAGTGCCTTGCTTGCTAGTTGGCCTTCATTCATTATCTTCGGAATCGCCGTAGAGGGGCTTCTCTATCGTTCAAAAAATGAAATGTGAAAGGATGCTACCGAAATAGACTCCAGATAGAATTCCATTTCCTATCCATAGACCTACGCGGAAAGGTGGGAAGTTAGATCTAGCCATCGTACTCGTTCGTGCGAGCCAGAAAAGGAATACAGGTATGAACCACACAAAGAAGATTAGTTGAGGAGCAAAAGCGACGAACATTCCAACATAAATTCCTCCTAGCAGGTCTACTTTTCTATCTGTGTTAGCTTCGGGGTAAAATGCAAATTGGATTGCCAGTAATGCAGAAAGTGCAACCGGCCCTTTCAAGGATTCTTCGACAAAGAATGGGTGCTCTATCAAGTAGGGTAGAATACTTGTGAGAAATCCTAGTAAGAATGGCCCCAAGGCTAGACTCATTGGAAGTCTGCCATCCCAATTCATAGTTCTGGCGAGCGTCGGCCCCACATCAAGGTGCTGAATTGTCCGCAGCGACTCTTTCAAGAGGTGGAAATGAGTCGGCCATTCATGGCGAAGGGTGAAATCGTTGCTGGATGTCTTGCTCCACACCCGCCTCATCTTGTATATGCGGATAATCCTGACCAGAATGAAGCATACTCTGAAGGAGGATGGGAATCACTTCGCTGGGGATATCAGCGGCTTGCCCGCAAATTGAAGAATATCGATTATGATGTAATGGTTGTTTTCACTCCACATTGGCAGACTTATGTCGGTACACATTTCCTTGGATTACCTCATTTCAAGTCAAAATCAGTCGACCCTATTTTCCCTAATTTATTCCGATATAACTACGATCTCACAGTCGATGTCGAACTATCACAAGCAATGCATGATGAGGCCGCAGCTTCCGGAATTGTCACCAAAATGATGCTAAATCCAGATTTTCGAGTAGACTATGGAACAATAGTTAGTTGCCACTTATTGAATCCCAATTGGGATAAACCAATTGTGACAATTTCTAGCAATCGTAATGCTCACTATTATTCTGCTGAGGTAATGAATGAACAAGCAGCAGCCTTAGGTCTCGCTTGTCGCAAAGCAATCGAAGAGAGTGGAAAGAAAGTAGTTCTAGTTAGTAGCCACAGTCTTTCACATCGTCATTTCACTACAGAGGCTCCTCTTCCTGAGGATATGAGCCGTGAGCACATTTACAATCATAGTAACTATGTTTGGGATATGAAACTCATACAGATGATGCGTGATGGTAAGATGAAGGAAGTCATTGATATCATGCCTGAGTTTACTGAACAGACGATCGCAGAAACCGATGCTGGTGCTTTCACTTGGATGATGTCTGCTATGGAATATCCTGATTATCCTGCTGAAATTTATGGTTATCAATCAGTAATTGGTACAGGAAATCTGGTTGCGTCTTGGGATCCTAACAAAGATACGAGAGAGTTGGTTCTTTAGGTGATTAAATGAGTGACGAACCTGAAATTCTCTTTGGTATCTATTGCCCCCCTCACCCTCATCCTTTGCTATGTCCAGAAGCCAACGAAGGTTATGGAAAACTGCGTTCTGCATACGAGGAATGTCGTAAGCGGATTGAAGAGAGTGACGCCGATATAATGCTCGTCTACTCAACCACTTGGTCAAGCATTATCGGTCATCAAATACAGGCACTTGAGAAGCCAGTTTGGACTCATGTTGATGATGACTTTCATTTCTTAGGTAGCATGCCGTATGAATTCCGAATCGATACTGAATTCGCACATGGTATGAAGGATGCAGCGGAATCTCGCGGACTGCACGCTCGAACCGTTTCTTACGATGGTTTTCCTATTGATACAGGTTCAATAGTTGCATTACAATTGTTAAATCCTGACAATAAGTTACCTGCTGTAATCCTCTCTAGCAATATGTATGCTAACCGCGCCGAAACGATTGTTCTTGGGAAAGCGGCTCGTGACACTATGCTTGCTCAAGGAAAGAAAGCCGTAGTTGT
>JASMAJ010000076.1:4881-5192 GCA_030754395.1 Candidatus Thalassarchaeaceae archaeon
CAGAAGGACGACGACTGGAATCATAAGATTCTTGAGTTCTTCGCCGATGGCCGACTAGAGGATTTGAGTCAATTAAGTCGTGATATTCATGGCCAGATTCGAGTCCAAAAAGTTGTCGCCTACAAGCCGGCTTGGTTCATGGCGGCAACCATGGGTCAGCACAATAATTACGATGGCGAAGTTCTAGCTTACGAGGCACTGCATGGTAGTGGAGGAGCAGTCATCACTTTGACTCCATCTAGTGGTTCTGTCGGAGACAAGGAATTTGATGAGGATGACGTTGAGCATTACCGCGGCGATCGAAATGTACT
>JASMAJ010000077.1 GCA_030754395.1 Candidatus Thalassarchaeaceae archaeon
GTGCTAACCACCGGCGCAAACCATTTCGCAGTGGCCATATAACTAACATAACCATACCAAAGGTTTGCATCTCATCCCTAAGTTGATTTCGAGCAGCATCACGCCCGATTAGAGATCTGTGTTGATTGACCCAATTTGAGCGATTAGCCATAAATTTCAGAACTTTGTGAGAATGAGAATCAGATAATGCCCGTACTGGTCCTTGGGCTGCACGCAACTCATTAACATCAGCAGATGGCAACAATGCTAGAGTTCCGCAAATGGAAGAGACTGAATGAGCTAGGACACTCTTTGGTACATCGAGGCGTTCGTCGGCAGAGACTGCCGAAAGGGCCTCACTGTGTAGCAATTGTGTATCACGGAGTACTCTCCATGGTGCTACATTATCAAGCCAATTGGTAGTGTCCCTTGTAGGTTTCACTCCTAATCCGTCTAGTGTAGTTTGGCCCTTAGAAGATCGAATTAATTTCCTCAACATATAACGCTCTATTGACTCAGTTTGGACATTGAGTGGTTCAGGGCGTGAATGTAGGAACTTGCGAACATGTAACGTCAATTTGCGTCGAAATTCCTTCACAGTAGATTCATTCGACACAGGGCCGATTATTGCCCCCATATCGAAGGGGATAGGCATCTCAATCTCACCGGAGAGCAATGATGCATACCCTGATCTGATAGCTTTCTGAAGTTCTGTGGTCTCAAAATATTCTTCCTTCTCAGATAGCATCCTCAATGTTCCAGACTTAATTCTCTTTATCGCCACCTCTGGATCACAATCAACCCAGATGCACAAATCAGGTACTAGAGCTGCTGAATTTATCTGAGCAACTCGGTCAACTCCCAAACCACCAACCACACCTTGATAGACGAGTGAAGAGTGAACATTTCTCTCGCTAACTACTATTCTTCCTTCTTCTAATCGAGGAAGTATCCAACCATGCGAATGGTCAACACGGTCTGCTGCAAATAAACCGGCTTCCTGTTCAGGAGTATGTGTTTGTTGGCGTACTGAATCAATAGCTAATCTACCTAGAGGATGGTCACGTCTTGGTTCCCCAGTGACATCCACAGAGGTGAAACAGAATTCTCTCTCAAGGACCTCTGCAACTATCTTTGTTGCTAACCCCTTCCCAGAGCCATCTCCACCTTCAATGGTGATTAGATACATTCAATCACCTAAGGCGCCGTCTGAAAATCCAAATTGGTCTCTAGTAAGATAAGCCAGAGACATTCCAATAAGTATGAAAAGAGGGCCGATGAACATCAGCCCTTGGCTCCATAACCCAAGGTATGCTAGGAATTGAGTCCGAAAATGGCTCTTTCCATTGTATGCCTCTACTCCTCCAAAGAGACCTGCAATTCCGGCTAGAAGTGTCAATGATCCAATTATTGTCGTAATAAGAACGGAATCCTTTAGATGGCTTTCTCCACGCATATCCACCTCATTAACACCTTCTCCTTCAGTTAGAGTGATAATAATCTGAGCATGATCTCCGGGAATAATAAGCACTCTTTCAGTGATATAGCCTGATTGTTCAACAATAACTACTGAAGATTCACGAGCAACTTCAGTAATTGCAAAACGACCACCTGAATCAGTAACTGAGGAACCTATCTGTTCGCCATTTTCATTCTCCAATATCACAGTGACTCCTTCCATCGCGTCGCCACCAGAACTATTGTCGATAATTGCAGAATACACACCACCATCTACATCGGCCAAACCTTCGGAGGAGTCTGTCTGATCGCTTAACACATCACCGATATCTGCTGTAATATGTAGACTTCCGGTGATTACTCCAAGGAAACTTCCTAGAATGATAAGTATAGCGCCAGCAACTCGAGTTGCTGGGTCTACAGAGAGGTCTTCAAGCCACCATTCGAAACGAGTTCTACGGGATTCATCATCTCCTGACATACTCTCCGCTCCCTACTCCTCATCATTCCCTAAACGAGGAGGCTTCTGAGTTTGACGCTTCTTCAATGTCAAAACAAATACCAATAATAAAAGAAAGAGAAGAGAGAAATAACCTATTTTTGAATCGAAAAATGATTGATTTTGTGAATTAACTTCAAGAATTACCTGACAATTTCCATCTAGGTCCTCAAAATCAATACTAACTTCATAATAATTAGACCAATTCTTTCCAGTGATCCAGTATGTCTGTGACAGATTCTCAAGAATGATTTTTTCATTTCTAGGAGATACTGCAATTCCATTAAGAACTCCTGAACTTTCTAGTTCAAATTCAGTTCTTAGTTCACTAAAATCCACCTTTTGACAGACTTTTCCTGAATTTGTATTGATATGGTATAATGAATCATCATACCATCTGTTAGCAAGAACATAAGGACCATCTAAGCATTCCAATTCATTCCATCTATCCATGGGATTACCAAAGGCTATAATTTCAAGGATTTGAGATGAATTAGAAAAATTAGAGGTGTCATAATATTGGAGAGATGTAGAACCGTCTGAGAACCAAAATCCTTGATTAGAACCAGCCATATTCGAACTTTGTGAACTGCATAACCCCCATCCATCTCCAGCATAAGTAAAATTCTCCAATGGCTCCAATGTACTCAAATTATAGATAAATCCAATCTGTTCTTTCCATGTAAGTTGGTATATTTCACAAGTTGATTTGGTGGCATTGAAATTAGGTTTATTTTCTTGATCACAGTGAATTGTCAAACCTTCTCCAAAGTGCTCTTCAGAAAGGTTCCACTGCAACTCTACCTCACCTGTGCTCATATTGACTATTCTAACACTGGATTCACCATATAGTCCAGTACTCTCATAGAATTTACCATCATAGATTTCTAACCCTTGTGTGAACGCATTAGAATCATGAGGAATAATCGATATAATATCAAATGAAACTTCTTTCACTTCTGAAACATTATCAGATTCATCTTGGGCGCTGAAAATAGGAGAATAAACAGATGAGAGAAATATCGAAACTAGGATTATTTGTGATATCTTTGATGAACTTCTACGGTGCATTATGTTTCGGCCCTTCGGGCCGACCGTGTCCGAACAGTGCTCCATCGAAGTTAAAGGGAGTTGGAGTAGGGCTTGAACCTGTCTTCTTCATGGAGTGACTCGTCATGGCCTTATTCAGACGCACCACCTCATCAACAACTCCGTTGTTGTTAGTCATGTTGATGATTGGAGCATCATTGACACCGATGGTTTCCGCAGAAAACAATGGGGATAGCAATGAAGATACAACCTTCATGGGAGACCTTTCCAACTTTAACCCAGAGAATGATGGGCATGAATACATCTACAACGATGGAGACAATCCGATATATTCTGCTTTCGGATATCTAAAACAACAATGGGTAGAAAATGGAAGTCCGAATGTAATTTTCCCATTTACAGAGGAATTTCAAAGTTCGAGGGGGGCTGTAAGAAACTGCAGTGAACAGTGGTCTGTTGGGGATACTGATACATTTAGCACATCTAGCGGAGTCGTTACAGCTACCATACAAAAAATTTCAACTAATTCAGCCATTTTTGTTGAAGATGGAACAATTATTTCATCTACGACTCTCAACGATATTACTCTAACATGGGAGACTACAATTTACCCTACCGACTCCAACTATTTCGGTACAGCTCCCGATGTGGATAATAATTGTCAAATTGAAATACTGATTTTTGATATTGATAATGCAGGAGGTATAGGTGGTTATTTTGATCCTAATGTGGCAAGTCAGCGAGAAACTCTATTCATCGACTCTTCTGATCTTAGTTGGAGAAATACAATCCTTTCTCATGAGTTTGAGCATCTTCTACACAATGCTCGAGATCCTTTCGAATACCTTTGGATTGACGAGGGAGCAGCAGATATGGCCGCTTACTTATGCTTCGGAGTAACTGACACTCTAGCAGTTCACGCCAGTGAATGGTCACAGAACACAGAGATGGGTGTTCGATGGTGGAATCAACGGATTGCAGACTATGGTGGTGGATTCATGTTCTTGATGTATCTAACAGATAAATTAGGAGGAGCTAATGCGATTTCTCGTTTGGTAGCAGATGCATCTACTGGCGGTTCAGGCATTGAAAACCTAGCACGGAATCCAGAACCAGGATCTACTATGATTGGTACTACAATGTCAGATATATTTGCAAATTTTACTGCGGCAGTGACTCTAGATAGTTACCAAGGTGCCTTTGGTTTTGATAATATTGACATGTCAGGAGCATGTGTTTCAGGACTAATTTGTCGAGCACAACTTAGTGGTTACAATGATCAGTGGCACAACACCTGGACTAGTCCTACGCACGAATTAGAAGGATGGGGGATGCGCTCCTACAACTTTGCAAGTGGCTCAGGCGCTCCTCTAAATCTAATGGTGCAATCAACACAATTTGGGATTTCTGGAACTGTCTTAGCGAAGGATTCAGCAACAGGAGCATGGTCTATGTCGCGTTTAAGAATCGATGACGGAACGGGAGTGGGTACTAGTCTAGTATATGGCTTCGGTAACACAACAAGTGACGTTTGGGTTTTTGTTTGGTATGAATCTGCAATAGAGGATTGTAATTACGCAGAGTGTGGGACTTATCCAACAACAGACATTACAGTTCTTGCTGAATTAATCACAGAACCTGCTGAAGTCGACATTATCTCTACTGTATTATTTGATAGAGATGATAACAGCTTAGATGATAGTATAATTATAGAAACTGAGGTCATATCAAATGCATATTTTGAAATCGTTGAATTAACATTTGAGGCTTTCCTTAACAACACTCTGGAAGACTCCATTAACTTCAACATCCCTGCAGGAGGTAGTATTTCTACAGTAAATCAAATTTGGTTTACTCCACATCAAAGTGGTGACTGGACATTTGGAGTAAGAATTAGAGATGCAACTGGAGAAGTAACTGATTCGGCCTTTACTCTTCCAATTCAATTAGCGAACTTAGAACCCAAATCAACAGGTTCAATATCAACACCAATCACTCAGACATGGCTCCCTGTCAATTTCTTTGGTGCAGGATATGATACTTGGGGATTCAGTCAAGAAAATGGTAGTTTCAGACATAATGATACTCCTGTATCTTATCACTGGAGTATTGGTGAAGATATTGTATCAGGACTGAAGAATCCAATTCATTCGTTTTCACAACAAGGAATTTACAACATCAGCCTATTAGTTCT
>JASMAJ010000078.1 GCA_030754395.1 Candidatus Thalassarchaeaceae archaeon
AGTTCAGGGCAGAAATCCGCTAAAGAAGGAAAGGCATGGGTCGATGAGTTTCAGACACTTCTTTCATCAACTCCAATCACTAGTGGTGTTAGCAATGTTAGGAGTAATGTTCGTTTGTTAACTCCAAAGAATGCACTTGGTTGCACTGCAAATATCGTAGTCATGGCCCACGTATCATCTCTAAATTGGGACCTTCGTTTACCTCGCTATGCCTTTATCGGTGAGGGAGAAAGACATACCTTAGATATTCTACGTCCTGATACACCTATTCGCCAAGCACGTCATTATTTTCATCACCTTCGCAGATCTTGTAATGAGTTATTTGTTATTGATCCAAGTCTTGACAAAGCAACGCCTGCAGCGGCGATAATTAGAGAGTGGATAAGTGAAGTCGATCCCGATGATGAAGCTAAAGAATTGGAATCACTCCCTCATGCTTCTAACGATCCTAGGCTTCGCCGTAGACTCGATGGTGAGCAACTTTTCGACATGCAACCTCCATCCCGCTCTCCTCTTAATCCCACATCAATCAGTATACCAATAGACGTGCTAATTCAACGTGATATTGAGAGACGGAGACCTGATTTACCAGATGACGAAGGATATCTTCCATTGGATTCTAAATTTATGATTACTGGGCTTCTCAAGGATGAATTATTACGGAATCCAATTAGTAAGAAAATAGAACCTAGAAATGCTTCCAACTGGCCAGTAATTGGTGCATCAATTTCATCAACTCGAAATACACCGACTATTGATCCCCGACCGCTTCTTCCATTAGTAACAAAATCACAATCTTTTGACTCACGAAATGGAAGAACAAAGAAGGCGCAGCAACAAGTTAGGACATGGTCTGCCAGTCGTCTAAAGGAATGGCAAATTTGCCCTCGTCGTGGTTGGTTGAAATATGGCTTGAAGGCCAAAGATGAGGAATTACAGGAGGAAGACATAGACCCACGAACACATGGTGATTTACTGCATAATGTTCACCATGGTCTTCTAGCTGGAGTTCTTGGAATAGATGAGGGCCGCGAACGTACATTAAGTGAGATACTTTCAGGCGATTATCCTCTAAATATCTCACTTTCAGACATGAGTGTAAATGAACTTCAGGCGATAGCTCTTGAGCAATTAGATCGCCTTGCTCCCTGGCTCGATGGAACAGATGCAGTTTCGACAACTCGTCTTCGTATGTTGACTGGCATGAATAGAGTTGAGTGGAATAGATGGCTCGTTGATCAACCTCCAACTACTCCAGCCGGGCGTGTAGGGACCATCGTTAAGGCCGAGCAACTTCTCAAACATTCAATCCCAATTGCGTATGAATGGAGTGCAAAGGAATATGATAATGATGGAATTATAATTTCTATACCCGAAAAACTCTCTTCTTCAATAGATAGTCCACCTATTCGTCTTACCGGATTTATTGACCGTGTTGATTTACTTCCATTCAGCAATAATCCAACGGACTTAATTGATGAATCAGGAGACAACACAGTAGCACCACTACGCATTACTGGAACAAATTGGAAACCACGTCGCCTTGTTGTAATTAGAGATTTGAAAACAACTGAATCTAAATCAGGTGAAGATAGACACGCAATTGGTATTCTTGACGAAGTTCAGGTCGCACTATACGCAAGGGCATGGGAGGAGTCCCACCCCGGCGATCTTGTTGTTGCAGCAGGAATCAGTGCCATGGGGCACGAGACCAATCATCTTCTGGAAATTTCAAACCATGCCCCTCAAGAAAATATAACTGAGGCGGGAACACGGTCAAATTTGACTCAGTCGAGATTTCGATTTCCTGACGAGGAACCGCATTCTCCCAGTGACTCATTCCGAGCTTGGCTTACCCATAGGCTGTCGACTGCTCTTGGAGTGGCCTCTGCTGCTACACAAGGAATGGTAAATCCCACTCCCACTAAAGACGGATGTCAATGGTGTTCGGTGAGATCTCTATGCCCAGTAGCCTTTGAGGAGGTGAACTTTTGACCGAAGTCAAGAAGCCAAAATTTAAGCATAATACGGCTCAGAGGTTAGCTCTGAATATTGATTCACATATCGCAGTAGATGCCGGTGCAGGTACTGGAAAAACTAGGACCATAATCGACAGAGTAATTGAGCACTATCTTACTAAAGATCAACGGGCGACTCGATTACTTCCTCAACCTAATCGGCCTGGGCGTATTCCCGGTGGATTACTACTATCGCCAGAATCTGAGCGAACTAATCTTCAGAATTGGGAGGGGATGCTTCCCTCCGAGGTTGTCCTACTAACTTTCACAAGGAAGGCTGCTGAGGAGATGCGTAATCGTCTACGTGAAAGAATAGCAGAAAAGAGACACGGTTCTATGCTGGGTGCTGAAGATCCTAATCATGATCCGCGTATTCCTGACCACGGATTCCCTGAGCAATTACTGATGCTTCTGGAAGATGCACCCATTGGAACCATCGATTCATTCCTCAATCAACTGATTGGACCATATCGAAGTTTGTTGGGCGCTTCACTTGGTCAAAATGTAGTTACTGAAGCAGAGCGGTTGCGATTGATACAACAAGGTATCAACACACTCTGGCGTTTACCATCAGGGTCGAATGCCAATGGCCCGGCCGTCGATGCGGGAATCCCTGCTTCCGATGTAAAGGAGATTCTCAATGCGCGGGACAGAGTAGCACGCCAATACGTAGGTCGTCGAAGAGCGACACGCGTCCTTACCACTTTGATTTCGAAATCAATTTTCATAGAGGCAGGTCAACGTGGCTTGAAAGAAGATGGGTTAGGAACGATATCGGTGGAAAAAGTCCAGTCACGTTTGTTGAATCAATTGGATGATTCAGAAGTCGACAAAGTCACATCTTTATTCGAGCAAGAGATTGCTGAATTCTGTGACATCGTTAGAGCCAACAATTTGTATTATCCATCTAATGGTTGGGAACCAGATTCACGTATCTCAGTTCTTGCTTCGATATCCGATGCAGGAAGGCCGAATGAAACGTGGGGTCGCTTAGTTTGGTTGGGGCAGATATTACAATGTATTGTCAGTGGTAAGTTATGGAAGAGTGATCCCACTATTTTACCTGGTACGAAGTTGCCACAGAAACCCAACTGGGACTCAGGAATGCTATCATATGCAACTCTTCCAAATGGTATAAATAAACAAAATGTGAAGGATCGACTTAAGTCAATTCAGAATAATCTGAAACAAATGATTGCTTCTCCTGAGGGCCAGCGCATACTGCACTTTACTCAACTGTCAATGATAATCAGTCCAAGTCATCCACCAAATGCACCTCGAGAGGGAACACAAACGATAGATCCTCTACCTAATCACCTTCCTGAGAGAATGCCTTCAGACACAACAATCTGGAAAACTGGCTTCTCAATAGATGCTGATGCGAGGCAAATGGATGACATGCGAATTTTACTTCGTGGGCTTAAGGGAATTATTGGCATCCTCAAGGAGAAAGCTAAGGTACACGAATTTGAAGATATTACGATAATCGCAGGAGATTTGCTACTTGAACGGTGCCCCGAGACATGTCGTAATTATTATCATCGCCGTGTTATAGAAGCTCTTGATTCATCACCTGATGAAGCTTGGCGAGATGACCATATTCATCGAGCCTTCGCAACTCTAGAGTCTCTAGAAGCGGATCCAATGAAGGCTGATGAGTCATCCTCAAATCTTAGGGAAATCCGAACAGACCTTGAACGACGTTTCGCTCTCCTTAAACAGATTAGACGTCGTTATCGAGCTTTTATTATAGATGAAGCTCAGGACAATTCTCCCCCTCAATGGAGAATCCTCGGAAGGTTATGGGGGCCAAGGGAACAGAGTGAAGAAGAAGGTAAGATTCCTGACACAGATTGGCAACCGACAATTTGTTTCGTAGGTGACATGAAACAGTCAATTTATGCTTTCAGACAGGCCGAAGTAGTGGAATTCCGTCGCCATACAGAATTCCTTCGAAAAGTCAATCGCCGCGAATTTAATTCTCTCAAAGAACTGCATATAAAACCAGAATTGAGGAGAGAAAATGCTTCTAGAGATTCAAAATTAGCCACATCTCAACCGAAGATTAGACGTGCTTCTACACTTACCAGTGAGCGTGCTCGTGAATTCATAGATTGGATTCCCTTCAATCAAGGAGATGGATTGAGTACTCCGAAGATTGATGAAGTCGAGGCTCGTAAGGAAGGTCTCATTTCATTGAGTACGAATTATCGTACAGCCGGTGGAATATTAGAGGTGATGAATCATTGGTGGACGGACTTATTTTCTCATCGCCATCATTTCTTTTCTCATTCAGATTATTATGCAGATTCACAGAAGTTACAATCAGGCGAGGAGAAGAGAGGAAATCCCGGAATCATAGAGTGGATTTGTCCGGTCATGGATGATGGAATTGGAGACCCTTCATTTGACCTTACAGAAGTTGTTGATCCATTTTCTGTAGGTAAGGTTGACTCAATTGAGCGACAAGCCAAGATGATCGCTTTACGAATACTTGCTCTAAGCAAGGGCAACCCCACTAGAGTTCTAGGTGCTGATGGTAATTGGACTGAAATTGATGCCGGAGAACCAGTGAAGTACGGCGAAATCATGGTTTTAATGGCTAGTCGTGGTAGACTCAGAGATTCAATAATGCGAAATCTGCAACAGTTGAAAATTCCGGCTCAGGCTGATCGTGAAGGAGGTCTGATGAGTCGCCCAGCAGTGACCGAATTAGATGGATTGATTCAGTTCATTGCTCGCCCCAAATCTCGATTTGCTGCAACTTGGGTAGCTCGTTCCTCACTAATCGGAATGACTGACGCGGAGACTCAATTATTCATTGGTAAAGCAGGTGTAGAAGATCTACTTGTTCGCATGCATGAACAAGTTAAATCAGATTCGCAACGAAGCCTCGTTCAAAGATGGATTGATATTCGAGCCTCGGGAAATCTTCTCGATTTACTTGATGAAACCATAGATCAGTCAGATCTGCTTACAGCTAACAACGATGAAGTTTCAATCAAGGAGGTTGAGCAATTCGTCGAGGAGGTTCGTCGGATATCAAGAGAGGTTGGTGAT
>JASMAJ010000079.1 GCA_030754395.1 Candidatus Thalassarchaeaceae archaeon
CACAACATTCGAGAGCATCCATTGCTGATATGAATTCATGAAGAGTTAGATGATTCTGGCCGTGAGTATCTGCAGCATGGAAAGCCGTTAATCGTCTGCGATGCTCGGCTTCATCGGGGTCTACGAACATTAGCCTGAAAGTCTCCCAAGGAGTGATTTTCGGGTTAATGTGATTCTTGCCATATCCAAAATACAGGACGCCGCCAACAATGAAAGCAGTAGCAGCTCCGTAAAATGCCTCTGAACCCATGAAATACAATAGTGAACAGCCAGAAGCAATTCCGAAAAGTTGCAGAATAGGATGGAAGGGTGAAGAATAACTAGGTTGATACCAAGCGTGTGAAGAGGTTGCTTTTCTCATTATCATAACACTAATACACATCAGAACATAAGCCATAATCTGGAAGCCTGAAGCATATTCTGCAACTGCATGTACATCAATAGTAATCAATGCAAAAGCCATCATAATTGCAGTCAAGATAATCGCCAGATGGGGCGTTTCATATCTGCTATGAACATCCTCCAATGCTTCAGGAAGCAAATCATCACGCGACATTGCGAATAGATACCGTGATGCGGCAAGAATCCCTGCTAGAGACATTGATGTCATTGTTAAAATTGCAATTATTGCGGCAAGAATAGCAACATCATGACCTGCAACTTCGTAGGCAAATACTCGTACAGGATCTTCTATCACATGACCGCTTGAATCAAAGAAACTCGCATCGGGAATTACTGCAATCATTGTAGCGACAATAATGGTATACAAAGTCGCTCCAATAGCTAATGAGGCCAATATTCCGCCTGGCAAATTTCGACCGGGATCCTTGACTTCTCCTCCAATGGCAGCCACTTTAGTTACGCCCGCATAAGATACCAAAACTAGAGCCGCGGTCTCCCCCATGCCAATCCAATCAGAAGAGGTCTCAAGAGTTGGTTCAATGCGTGACCAGTCAGCGTCTCCATTGATTATTGCCATAATTGTTAGACCGATCAGAAGTATCAACGCCATAGCAACAATTGGTGCTTGAACGATTTTTACTCGCTTGATTCCTAAGATATTCACTATTGAGATGATGACAAGCATACCAAGTGCAGCCTCAAGTGAAGTCACATATTCTCCATATTCTGCCTGAACGAACATTAAGTAAGCTGAGAATCCTATCAAAGCGAAGGCCGCTTTCAGAAGAAATGATGCCCAAAGGGCTAGACCCATCATAGTCCCGAATAATGGCCCGAATACTCTTTCAATATAGACATATGAACCTCCTGAAGTAGGCATTGCAGAGGCTAGTTCACTTTTGCTAATTGCACCCGGAATAACGACTAGTGCAGCGATTACGTAGGCTAGCCAAGCACCTCCACCTACCTCTGCGTATGCAAGAGAAGGAAGAACAAACAAACCGCTACCTATCATCGCAGAAAGTGAGATTATGACGACTGAGAAGAGTCCCAATTTCCTCTCTAAGGTATCAGAAACCTTCTCCATTGGCTGGAGAACGATACCTACTAACTGCTTTGGACTCCTCTGCGCCATATTACCGTCGAAACAACGACCTATGTTGAACATTCCCTAGGTATTTATTGTGTATTCCTTGTAGCAAAAGTTCCTTCCGTGGACCCAGTATCTCAGTGCGTGGAGCCCGCCGATGAGTGGACTATGGCCGAACTCAAGGCCGAACTGGAGGATTTGGACCTGCCCACCAGTGGTAATAAGCAAGATCTGTATGATAGATTGCTCGAATACGAGGAGGAATGGGAAGACGAAGGGGGTTTGGATTTTTCCAAGGTCGTTAGCGGTGCCGTTGTTTTTGTTATCAGAAACCGAGTCGCATTGGGAGCAGGTGTAGGAGTGCTGCTGCTGCTATCAGCAGTAGTAGTTGCAGGACCGGTAATAATTGACATGATTTTTCCCACTGAGGAAGAACCTCCCGAGGTCAGTATCTGGGAGTTCTCATTCGAAAATAATAATCAGACGGAGGTCCAGACTTTCTTCGTAAATGATGATTCAACCGAGACGGTTACCTTGGCCATCCCGATACCCAACAACGTCTCGGAGGTTTACGTCGGTGCCTATTGGGGTGAAGAAGACGAGCAGCCCGGCGGTATAGTTGGTTGTGACATGGTGACCGTAGAGGTGTTCGAAACTGCTGTTTCCAAGGCCAATCTGTACACTCTATCGAGCACTGATGCGTCTAGTCAGGACTGTGATGCGGACAAGACCGAGCCTTGGGACAAGATCTGGTATCACTACTTCCTAGACATCCCCAACTCCTCTGGCTTCGAAGGCACGGAGGAAGAGGCTCGCGAGTTATGGGAGCTGTACAACGGCACAGGCACAGGGGAGTGGCGGATAGACGTCAGTGTCGATGTCTACACCCTGTGGGGAACCGTCTGCGATTGCGAGGATGGTGAGGATGTCAGGCTCACAATCTCTTACATTGAATACGAGGTAAAGATGTCAGTTATGACGGATGACGAGCCTCTAGGCTAGACATCACACTCAGTAGTGGCTGAGCCGTAGAGAGTCACAGCGATTATTACTCCGAGAATCAGAACCATGCATACCCGCAGAGTTAGAAAGGGGGCGCTACGCGGGCTGAACATGACATCGGTCATTGAACAACATATGGTAGCGGGAGTGCATTACACAGGTACGTTCCCTGATGGAGAAGTTTTCGACAGTAGTGAAGGGCGCGATGCTCTATATTTCCTAGTTGGACACCGTCAAATGATTCCTGGATTTGAAGAAGAAATAATGGGTGCTGCAGTTGGCGAGAAGCGTGAATTCACCTTGACCCCTGATCGCGCCTATGGAGAGCACGATGAGGGTGCCATCCAAGTCGTACCTCGAGATCAATTCCCACCAGAGATGCCCCTTGAAGTTGGAGTATCAATGGCAGCACAGACTGACAAAGGACCTCTTCCGTTCACAATCACTGCAGTAGATGAAGAAAATGTAACCGTTGATTTCAATCACCAAATGGCAGGTAAAACTCTACGCTTCAGCGTTGAAGTAGTCGAAGTTCGTGATGCCACACCAGAAGAATTAGCTCATGGACACGTGCACGGCCCTGGCGGACATCATCACTGAATCTACGATATTGTAGATTAGAGGCGAATCGTTATTCGGTCCTCGCCCTGCTCGACATATGAGTATGAGGACCACTGCGCTCGCTCTTTGTTGCCTGATGCTTGCAGCTCCGCTTGCTGGATGTATGGATATCTTCGGAGCAGGCGCAGATGAGGAACCTGAACCGCTGAGAATAAATCACATTCAAGTCAAGGGTACGCATAATTCGTATCACATCAAGCCGTTTGGCCCCACAATTAGAGCCTATGATTACACACACGAACCTCTGGATGTGCAAGCAGAACAACAAGGTGTTCGACAATTTGAAATCGATGTATGGTGGGACCCTAGAGGTCAGTTATTTGTCTATCATAATCAGTACGATATTCGGAGTACATGTTCGACATTCGAAGATTGTCTAGGAGTTCTTCTAACTTGGTCAAATGCAAATGAACAACACGTCCCTCTTTTCATCTGGGTTGAACCAAAAGAATGGTTGCGCTCTAGCACAGATAATGATGCGATGGTTGAGTTGCAAGACCTATTGGGTACGATAGAGGAAGAAATAGCAGCATATTGGCCGCGTGATAAGACAATCACGCCCGATGATGTACGTGGAGATGCGACCACCTTACGTGAGGCAGTAACTACCACTGGTTGGCCACTGCTCGATGACTCACGTGGAAAAGCCATGTTTGTCTTACTCGCTGAAGGAGATGTTAGAGATGCATATCTAGAAGCACACCCCGGACTAAATGGCTCACTGATGTTCACAATGAATGAGGAAGCCAGCGATACTGCTGCAATCTATTCGGATACAGATCCAATAGGAATGGGGAGTGAGATTACTCGATTAGTGCAAGAAGGTTACATCGTTCGCTCTCGCGCAGACGATGCAGAGGATGGAGAGGCTGACAATAATGAAACCGCTCGCAGAGACGCCGCTTTCGCAATAGGGGCTCACTCGATTTCAACTGATTATCCGGCCAAGGTTGAGGGTATCGATTACTGGGTTGAAGTTCCTAACGGTAATCCGGTAGCGTGCAATCCAATAATTGCCCCATCGGGTTGCACTGCTGAAATAGCGGAATCACTCTAGGAAAAGAATGAGAGTATATCTAAAATTATGAGCAATACTCTTAGTGATTTGAAAATAATTCCATTCAAGAATAATTCATCGACCAAAAAGGTCACAATCACAACGGTAATCCAAACAAAAAGTTGTAGATAACTTTCGGCTTTATCTTTCGTAGTCATCTCATCTTCAGGATTCCAGTAGTCACTGTTTTCTAATTCGGAATCTGTATTTTGATTAGATGGTGTTTCTTCATTCAGTGATTCATTTTGCCACCATTCAGAATCCTCATTTGTTGAAATTTTCTCATTGTCCCTATGTTTGTAACACAAATGACTTCCGAACATTACGGGTTTATTGCAACCATCAATAGTGCATTGACTACCCACAACCATGATACCCTATAGAGAGGGTAATGGACTTGAAATTAGCCCAAGCATCAAATCTTGGCGATTACTTTCAATTCAACAGCAATTGGTGTGGGAAGAGCACGAACTGCTACAGTCGTGCGTGAGCAGAGAATTTCTCCGAAATACTCCTTGTAGACTTCATTGTATCCAGCAAAATCACGATCCATGTCAATTAGGAATGAATGACAATCCACTACCTTGTCGAGAGAGGCACCTACATCTTCGAGAATTGCCTTGATATTCTCAATTACTGCTCTTGTTTGAGCTCTGATGTCGTAGTCAAGTGGATTCCCATCCTCGTCTCTAATTGGACCACCTGGAATTTCATCCGTTCCCGCTTGCCGAGGTCCTATTCCACTTAGGAAAATAAGATTGCCAACACGGTAAGCATGAGGATAGGCACCAACTGCTGAAGGTGCTCTCTCTGAATACAAGGGT
>JASMAJ010000007.1:0-293 GCA_030754395.1 Candidatus Thalassarchaeaceae archaeon
ACGATATTCCCATAGAATAGGATCATTGCTATTGCAAGACCCCACATTATCATACTGATATTCTTGTGCTTACCAGATGCTGCGTTGATTAGAACGTATGAGATAATACCCCATGCGATACCTGCTGCTATCGAGTAAGTGAATGGCATCATAACCATTGTAATGAAGGCTGGAACTGAATTCCCAGTATCAGACCAATCTATGTCTGCAGCCTGCCTCATCATCATTGCTCCAATAATAACTAGAGCGGGGGCGGCCGCGAAGGTTGGGATCTGCTTGAATAGACCTGCGAA
>JASMAJ010000007.1:303-13710 GCA_030754395.1 Candidatus Thalassarchaeaceae archaeon
TGCTGTTAGACCGGTCTTTCCACCATCTTCAACACCAGCAGCGGACTCAATGTAAGTCGTTGTGGTGCTGGTTCCGAATGCGGCCCCAACGATTGTTGCAGCTGCATCTGACATGAATGCTTCATCAGAGTTGTGTAGCTCGTCGTTTTCATCCACATATCCTGCCTGACGGCCCACAGAGTATAGTGTTCCTGCGGTGTCGAATATATCGACGAATAGGAAAGCGACCATTACCATGAAGAAGTCTGCGTATGAGACTCCATCACCAAGATTGCCCATTCCCTTATCACCAAATGCTGCTAGGAAAGATTCTTCTGGGAAATTAGCCACATCTAACAACCCATTTGCAGAGAATACGACCTCCGCATCATTCCAAGGAGTAACGTTGTAAGTATCTACAACTGGTTGATCTAGGGCACCTAGAACCCATGCAATAACACTAGTTCCAATTATACCATAAGCGATTGCTCCCTTCCATTGGCGTGCCATCATTGCAGATATTGCAATTAAACAAAGCATGGCCCAAACTTCTCCACTCTGGTGTGTGGCACCATCGAGTGCGTGTGTCAATTGTACTAGAGTTGCACCGTCGTCAACAATCCAACCCATTTCTCTGAGTCCGATTATTGCTAGGAACATTCCAATACCGGCGCCGGTGGCGATCTTCAAATCTGTCGGTATTGAGTTAATCATCGCTGTTCTCGCGCCCACTTGTGGTAAAGATAGAATCAAGAATAAAATACCCTCAAGGAAAACAGCAAAAAGCGCTATTTCCCAACCAATTCCATTATCACCCAAGACAATCGTGAACGCAAAGTATGCATTCAAACCCATGCCTGGAGCTAAGGCGAACGGTAAGTTCGCCCACAGTCCCATGATGACGCAACCCACGAAGGCAGCTACTGCCGTCGCGAACAACGCATCATCGAAGGGGATCCCTATAGGACCAGTGGTATCTGTTGCTGTGAAACCCAGTTCCAACATATCAGGATTGACGAACAAAATGTACGCCATAGTGAGGAACGTGGTCAGTCCCGCCCTCAACTCTCCTTCAAAGGAACTACCCTTGTCTGTATATCCAAAGTAGTCATCTAATTGTTTTACTTCCATTTTTTCACCTGTCTTTCCAGTAACGCAACGCATAGGCTACGTAGCCTCTGAACCACTCAGACGGCTTATGATAGATTCGTGGGAAACTAAGATTTTGATAGGTTTAGTGTGTTCCCGTTCAGTGGAAGTATAGGTTTGGGATTTTGTTGGAATTCGGTGAATATTGCCTTTCTTGCTTCATCATCCCCATGAAAGAAGAGGACTTGGTTGGGTTCGCATGCGTGTATGAAGGAGGTCATATCAGAATGACTTGCGTGATTTGATAATTGGAATTGATTAACATCCAAATCAATTTGAGTAACGTTTCCATATATTGGGATTTTCCCCTCATCTATGAGTTGGCGGCCACCTGATTTTTCAGCTTGATATCCTGTGAGTAATATTGCGTTGGAAAGATCGTGTCGCAATCTGTTGAGATACCATATAGCGGGGCCCCCATCTAACATTCCACTTGTAGTCACAATAACATCTGCATCTAGGGCTTTTTTCCTGTCTGATTTACTACGAACTTTGCGGGCCCATCGCCACACTTTTTCCAATTCTTCTGGATTACGGATGTGTTCTGGATTATTCAACCAATATTTTGTCAAACGTGTGCCCATTCCATCATAATGGACATTTAGATGGGGGGCTTCCTTATGCAAGATTCGAAGAATATCTTGTCCTCTACCTGATGCAAAGGCTGGAATGAGTGCCACACCTCCTCTTGACACCACTTCTTTTACTCGCTCAACAAATCGGGCTTCCTCCTCAGCGCGAGGGGGGTGTTCTTTACCCCCATAAGTCGATTCCATACAAAGAATATCACACTTAACTGGTTGAGCCCCAATTACATTTGGGCTTTCTCTAGTATCTAAATCACCAGACCAAAGGAGTGTTAGTTCAGGTGTTTGAATCTCAATCATAACAGCACCCGGGATGTGGCCCGCTGGATGAAATCTTAATTTCCAAGCCTCAATTTCAAACCATTCACCAATATCATGACTCTGCCAGGCATCCAATGCTGCATCTAAATCTCGCATATCCCATGGGAGAGGATATCCTTCAATACTCGAAACTTTGTAGGTGTCTCTCCACATTATTTCACTGACTGCTTCAGTTAGTGTGGTTCCATGAAGAGTTGCCCTGTGGTTACCAACAACCCAAGGCGCCATTCCAATATGATCTATATGAGAATGTGTGATGATTACATGATCTACTGCAGGACTTTCTTTTGGATATCTAGGGGGTTTAGTTGGAGCTAATCCATAATCGATTAAAATTCGTGTTCCTGTTTTGTCTTCAAGAATACAACCTACATTCCCTACTTCTTCCGCACCACCAAGAAAATGAATTCGAATTCCTTCCTTTACTTCTTCTTCAGGATAGCCTGAAGTTCGTCCGGGGGTGTAAAGGACCATGATTGTCCGAGATGCATCTCCCTCATCAGATAACCGGATGAAGAGAGGAACCCCCTAATTTCTAATGGAAATGTTGAACATTGAAATTGATTCCAATAGAAATGACACAATACCTATTGACTTTAGATGATATAGGACGATTGAATATCGAAAATTAAAGCAGAATTTACGTTAATATCAAATTATGTCACTCCAAATATAATTCCAGTAGAAACGAAGGGGAGGGGGTATTTTGAGAAGACAAACCCCTTCCTATCAACATGGCAAGACGGGGGGGGGAGATTCTCCAATTAGATTCCTCTCGTTGTTTTGGTTGTGCAGCATGTGTTTCTTTATGTCCAATTGATGTATTAGAACTCGAAGATCTATTAATCACCATTGATGAACCCACATGCACACATTGTCAACTTTGTATTCCTGCATGCCCCGTATCAGCTCTGTTTTTTGAAAAAATAGGAAAGGTGACACAATGACTAGAATTCTAATTCATGGAACGGAATTAATATCATTAATTTGCGCCCATTCTCTTTTAGATTCAATAAAAAATGTAGAAATACACTTAGTAGATTCTAAAGCAGAAGTCGGATTATTAGAAGAGGGTCCGGGATTAATTTCTGCAAACAATTTACCAATATTACCTAATGAATGGATAGGTTCTTTGAAATCCCAACAACCAAGAGATGAATCTACAGCGATCCGCCGTTCTTGGTTTGAAAAAGCATGTGCAACTAAATTAGCAAGTAGAGGTGTGTTTTTCCATCTTCGTAGTAAAACAAACAAAATAAATAAATCCACAATAAAATTTGAGGGTGCAGGCCTTCTTTCTGGCAAATCATTAGAATTTGATATTATAATTAATCAAATCACCCCTCCATCTAATTCTATAAACTGGAGTGGAGGGACTCATTCTTCTTCCACAATAACATCTCCAATTTCAGGCATAAGGCCTGATGGATTAGTAGAGGAATGGTGGGGTGGGGTACCCCCAAATCGAACCGATTGGCTTCAACGCATGGAATGGAAAGGAGTCAACCCTCGAACTTCTATAATTGATGATATCGAAACAGGTAAGCGACTTGCTAGGAACGCGATATCTCTATGATTATCGCTGAAACACTTAGACGCCTAATCCAACACGCATCACTATGACAAGGGCCCCTGGTCCCACCCTACAACATCTATTCAGTAAAGAGAAGAGCACGCGTCATGC
Source organism: Candidatus Thalassarchaeaceae archaeon (assembly GCA_030754395.1). Lineage (GTDB taxonomy): Archaea > Thermoplasmatota > Poseidoniia > Poseidoniales > Thalassarchaeaceae > MGIIb-O1. The sequence goes on from JASMAJ010000007.1 coordinate 4,024, forward strand.
CATACTCATCGACCCCGCAGATCAGACACCAGAGATGGCTGCAAAACGCTGCGTTGCGGCTGTATCTGCCGGTTCTCAAATGATTCTAGTGGGGGGCTCTACAGGCACAGATATGTCTAATGTACATAACACAGTTGTAGCAATAAAAGAAGCTCTTGAATTAATTTCATGGGCGGCTACACAAAATTCAGAGTTAAATGAAGAAGAATGGACAATTCCTATTGTATTATTCCCTCAAGGTTCGGCCGCCCTTTCACCCGCTGCAGACGCAATAACATTCATGATGCTAATGAATAGCACAGACCCGGAATTCCTTATTGGTGAACAAGTCAGGGGGGCCCCTTTCATCAAAAAAGCAGGTATCGAATCTCTTCCTATGGGGTATGTAGTATGTGCACCAGGTGGCCGAGTAGGGCAAGTCGGTGCAGCGAATCTTATTCAAGAAGACCAATTAGATCTAGCCGCTGCATATGCGATTGCTGCCGAATCTTATGGTTTCGAATTACTTTACTTAGAAGCAGGAAGTGGTGCACATACTCCTGTTAATCCCAACTTGATTACGGCTGCTAGAGAAGCGTGCAACCTCGTACTGATCGTCGGAGGGGGGATTAGAGATGGAGCAACTGCTAGACTAGCAGCTCAAGCAGGCGCCGATTGGATTGTAACTGGAAATCTAACCGAATCATATGATGATGTGGATGAATTACAACAAGTGCTTACTAAATTCATTAATGAAATGAATTCATGAACTTATATTTATGAGTTAGAATCTTTCAAAGCGGCCAAGAGTTGGTCAATTTTTGTTTCCATATCTAATATCAATAACATCTGCTCTTCTTCCTGTTTAAGTAAACGAGCATTTTCTCGTTGTAATTCTTCCACTCTATCCGAACCAACGATATCTTCCATCTCTTTTCTTCGTAATCGCTCGTTTGAAAGCATCACTTCCAATTGCTTCCTCCTAGCATCTGCGACCCGAAACCGCTCTCCCAATTCTGCAAAATCACCTCTCCCACCACTTCTATTTCTGATCTCTCCCAATTCAGAATCAAGAGCCCGAGCCCGTTGTCTTGCCATTGCAAGCTCTCTTTCCATTTCTCCTAATTCATCCCACATTGCCATAACTTCAGCAACTAAACGCTCTTGTGAAAATGTCGTAAGGTGTTCGGCTAACTCATCCCGACTCATTGGCACAGGGTCTTCCCGTTCACCCTGGTCAACATTCTGAGCACTCACACCAATCGTTGAGAATTATCACCATTCCATTCTTGAACCTTGAGGGTAGACCCAAGCCCAACACCCAATTAATCAACAAAACTAACATTTCCATCAGAGAAAACCCGACAAAAACTCACTCGTCGTGTTTATATCGAGACCTCGGGTCGGCCGCGCCATGAAGGCTTACAGAGCAACCGGGTCATTCCGTAATGGAAGAACCGACCAGAACTTCACCTACGATGTTGTAGCAATAGATGTAGCCGATGCTGAACATCGGGTATACTCGAATTTTGGTAGCCGCCATAATGCAGCCCGACGCTTCATCCACATCACTTCCTTAGATGAGATCCAACCAACACAATCAAGTGAGCCACGAGTGATTGCACATTTCCGAGACACCCATGACTTCTCAGCACCCCCCTCCTCTGAAGAAGAATAATCAGAACCTCACTAATTCACGACGCGAATGCGTAATGGTGAAAGGAGAAGAGGGGGAGGAAATAACATGGTCAAGAAGGCAGTCATGCGTCAGTACTGGCGCATTCAGCAAAGCCAGACACTCATTTCAATGGGATTCTGGGTTACTACATTAACACTATTAGTGTGGCCATTAGTAAACTGGCGCTTCAAAGAAATAGATGACGTAATGGGAATATCTCCAACTTATTTTGGGTTGATTGGGATAGGGACTACAATACTAATGTTCGTTCTTCTAATTGGTTGGTTATACGATGTATTATTCGGCCTATGGCGTGAACATCTAACAGTCGTTCAAGAACGCAATCCATTCACTACCTACAAACTAAACGCTCCATTCGGGATGATACTTTCTCAAACAAACACAATCTTGAGGAAAATGGCTGAAGATGATGAAGATATAATCCGCCATTGTGATTTTATAGATAGATGGTTAGAATGGAATTCCGAGCAAGAAATTTGGGCGCGTTCACTATCCTCTTGGAAGAATATAGTAGGCGACGAAGATCCATTCCTCCAACACCTATCAGAAGAGGGTCGAGCCAAACTAAATGCTGCAGTTGAAGAATTGCAGGAATTCTAATCGGGGGATATGCCTGAATCCTGAGGTTATTGTTCAAATCGCCATAGATGCCGGTGAGGCAATCATGGAGATTTACGATGCTGCGGAAGTGATCGAAGTCACACAGAAGGGCGACGATTCCCCACTAACTAAGGCTGATTTGGCAGCACATGATGTCATTGTTGCAGGCTTGCAGGCAATTGATTCAACACCGATCGTATCTGAGGAAGGGCTAGTTGGCGACCCACAGTCGAGCAAGACCTGCTGGCTAGTCGACCCACTAGATGGAACAAAGCAATTCATCCAAAGAAATGGTATGTTTACAGTCAATATCGCGCTGATGCGCAGAGATGGTGCGCGATGGATACCACTCTTCGGTGTGGTTCATGCCCCGGCCACAGATACGACTTGGCTAGGGGGGGCCTTACGTGCCTCCGAACGAAGAGGCCGAGACGGGACTGGTCCGATGAAGGTACGAGTTAGTGACGGAATGGTAAAATTGGTCGCCAGCAGCTCGCACCGCGATGAGAGGGACGAATCTTTCGCGGCCGCTGTCGGTGAGCACGAACTGATTCGAATGGGCTCTTCCCTCAAGGCCTGTGTTGTTGCCGAGGGAAGCGCAGATCTCTATCCAAGATTCGGCCCAACCTCTTGTTGGGATATCGCCGCCGCTCATGCAGTGGTTTCTGGGGCCGGCGGGATTGTTGTTGGCCCAGACGGCACAACTCTCGATTATGACTTGGTTGGGAACGTGCTGAATCCGTATTTTCTAGTTGCAGCGGATAGCCGTTGGAATGAGCAATGGATAGCTCATCAAGGCTGAATCAACCAATCTGGATTTGAAAACCCAGTTAATTCTTCCAAAAGCGAAAGGTCCGCATTCACCTTTTCAGCTAGAAGCACTCGTTGTTGATTGGTAATTTCTCGCTTTTCAGGCGCTTTACTAGATATCAGTGGTAATTTATACACATTCACACCCTTTCTTTGCAACCATCTTACAATTGGCCTTTTCACAAAATTAGGTAACAAATTTGCGACACCACGGAATAGGCGGCCGAATAGAGTGATTGGGCGGCGATCAGAAGCAACATTTGCGTTGTGTACTATATCTAAATCGAAAGAATAATCATCAACACCAATATGTTCACAAATTTCTTTCAAAACCTCCAACGGTTCCTTTCTCATTCTCTTTGCCTCAATAATTAATAGTGAATCCAAATCAAAAAATTCCAACCACTTTGAGATTGAAGACCCATAAAGAGTATCACAATACAATCGAGGATCTCCCCAAGCCCTCTCAAAATCACCCCAATCTTCATTATTCGCCTTATCTTCCTCAGTTTCTGTAATCATATTCCAATGAGAAATCGTGCGACTGACAGGCTCTCGGAGAGAAATAACCAATTTTGCGCCAGGCCAAAATTCACTAATTCTCTGCGGAGCTATTGGGCATGCTAATGCGTGAATCGAACAATCCATCCGTAAACCCTCTTCTACAAAACAGCCTGCATATTTTTCCCAATCTGGTTGTATATTTTCCCTACGAAACGTCCCTTTATGTGTGGCAATAATGTTAGGTTCCTTCGGTTCAGAAACACAAATACCAGGGTGTTGGGAAAGCGCATCTGCTAACCAAGTAGTACCCGCTTTGGGTGCGCCCAGAAGAAAAGCACCAACTTCAGGGATCATTGACGGCGCACTCTCCATGGCCCCCCCTCACCCCCTTTAGATATAGGAATTCACACTTTCATAAGACCCCAAGAGTCCGTCGGAATGAAATACAGGCCTTATTTCGCCCGAGTCCCGGAAGGTGTAATGATGGGCAACAAGGTAGTTTGGTTTACTGGGCTTTCAGGAGCAGGAAAGACAACAATTGCTATGGCAGCAGCAGACAGATTTGGCTGTGAAGTACTAGATGGTGACACGATTAGAGACTTTTTCGCAAATTCCGATTTCAGTCGTGAAGGCCGTGAAAGACACCTTCTTGGCATAGCTAAGATGGCAAATATGATCTCAAAGCACACAGATGTTCTTTGTTCATTCATCACCCCCTACGAAGACGTGAGAGAGAAAATTCTCGAAATCCTCCCAGATAATGCAGTTATGGTGCATGTATCCACATCTCTTGAGGTATGTGAGGACAGAGATGTGAAGGGCCTGTACGCAAAGGCACGCACCGGCGAAATAACCAATTTCACAGGAATCAGCGACCCTTTCGACGAACCAAAGTGCGCACACATCACACTAGATTCTAGTGGTAGTGAAGGAAACTCAGTCGACGATATGGTTGAGCAACTCGCTCACCTATTTGAGAAGCCCAAGGCAGTTCTTCTCCCTGGCCGCTGGCAACCTCTACATGTTGGCCATGAATGGCTTATCCAAAGAGAGTTAGACCAAGGAAAGAGTGTAGTTGTAGGTATCAGGAACACTCCCGTATCGGATTCAGACCCATTCTCAACAGATGTTCGAAAGAGAATGATTGAGCACAGGTATGCCGACGAAGATGTTGAGGCATGGGTTATGCCAGATATCGAAGCAATCTCTTACGGCCGAAAGGTGGGTTACGATCTTCGTGAGGCCGATGATATTCCTCCAGAAGTGTTCGCAGTATCTGCAACGGGCGTTCGTGGAGGAAACAGAGCGAACGTCTCAGAACGAGTCATGGAATTCATGATTTCGGAAGGTATTTGGGACGGCGAATGAATTACCGAAGCCATCTTTAAGTTGACTTTTGCCGACCAAATGTTATGTTTTGGTTGCTTGAACTGTTGGGCTTCGTAGCAGACATTGGCACTTTCTTACATTTCATGTGGAAGCAGTGAGAGAGGAGTTGAAAGGAAAACCACAAGAAACCAAATTCGTTTCAATCAACAATAATTGTTCTATTGATGGTTGTAATGCTATGAGGTATGAAGAATCCATATATTGTTTGAGGCACAAACCAAGCAAGGAATCCAAAGAAGAAACTGAGCAAGAAGAAAACTGGTGGAGTGACGGAGAATAACCATTCTCAGAACCGAAAATCCACACCAATTCCCAGCGACGGCTTCATTGCACCCTATACACCCCCCGGCTCAATGAGTGCACCAGACAGGGCCGAGCTGCAGCAAATCGCGCAGTTGGTTGAGATGAATCGAGAACGCCTTCAAGCGCTCGAGCAGCAAGTCCACCGCCTTGAGGAAGTTCGCCTAGAACAAGTAAGAGCAATCATGTCCTTAGAAGCAATTCCAGAGGACGGGGTATCAGATGTTATGATTCCACTTGGCGGGGGCGTCCAAATAATTGCAGATGTATCTGCAGAAGCGGGTGCTGTGGTTGACATAGGTAGTGGAATACAGGCTGAGCGCACAAGAGCCGAAGCACTAGAAATGCTAAATTCCCGAAATCAAGAATTAATGCAGTTAATGGATCAAATGAAAACAGAATTTGATGAAACGGAGAAGGTAGTTTTAGATCTCGCAAATCAATTTAATGACGGCGTCGCAACTCTTCAAGAAGACGCAACAGAAGAAGCACCCCCGTCCCCTTCACAAACTGAAACCCCTTCCCCGAAACGCCGTCGCAGGAAGCGCGGCACAGATCTTACTTTGGATGACTAGGTGATTGAATGGGTTTCGTATTCAGAATATTTATGAAAAATATATTTGCTTTCGTAGGAAAACACATTTCTTCGATTATATCATTTATTTTTGCAGCATTCAAAGGAATGCCTGCCCGAGTGGGGTTAGCAATAATTGGTTCAATTCTATTGATAATCTCTTTTTCAGGGGGCTTATTGTGGGGATTCTTTTCAGCTAATTTCTATAATGAAAATTTACGATATGCAATTGAGCACTCACTAACTCCTCTTCTGATTACTGTGATTATTTGGATTTGTATTGCGACTTTCTTACCAAGTCTTGAGCGGCAACATACGAAAACCGAAGAACCCGAACAACAAACAATCGAAGAGGATGGCTTAGAGGGTGCCGAAGCAGTCGAGGAAAGTGATTCCTGATGGGATTATTTGACCGTTTCAAAAAACGCACAGAAGAAGCTGTTGAGGAAGAAGAATTCACAGTTGAAGAGGACACAATTGAGGCCGAAGAAGCCTTGATTCAGCGCCGAAAAATGCTGGACGCAATCGATTGGGCAAAGAACATCACACCACCTCCACCACCACCTGGGTTTGAGCAATTTCAAGAGGAAGTGGAAGAGAAATGGGACGAGTTAGTTGAAGATTTACCCGACGACCCATTCAGTGCACCTCTTGATAAAAAAGCCCGGAAGAAAGCCGAAAGAGAAGCAGTAATTGCTACGTCAGAACAATCCCAAGAAGAGAAAGAAACACCCTCGTACGATCGGATGAAAAGCACGACGGGGCGGACTCTAGTGTCTAATGAACCATCTTCTTTCAAAGTAGACATGGATGAATTGGAAGTAAAGAAAGGAGGAAAAATAATCGCCGCTTCAAAAACTCTAGATTCTATATTTGAGGAATTAGAGACAGATTTGCTGATGGCAGATATGGGCCACGATGCGGTAATGGATGTGATGACAACCCTTCGAGCCTCCATTATCGGGGCTCGGATAAATAGGAAAGCAGACCTCTCGGAAGTAATAGATCAAGCTCTTAGAAATGCATTACTTACCCTTCTAGAAGCAGGATATTGGAACTTCGATAAGACAGTCAAATCCTTTGCCGAGCAAGGAAAACCAGTGTCGATAATGATGGTCGGCGTTAATGGAACTGGAAAAACAACCACTTCAGCAAAAATAGCTCACCGCCTCAAACAAAACGGGTATTCAGTGGTTCTAGCAGCAGCCGACACGTTCAGAGCCGGAGCAATCGATCAGTTAGCCGTTCACGCCGAGCGCCTAGGGGTTCGCTGTATACGTAGCCAAAGAGGAGGAGATGCAGCCGCAGTAGCTCGAGATGCGTTTGAGAGTGCGAAGGCGCGTGGAGAAGATGTAGTAATCATCGACACCGCAGGTAGAATGCAGAACAAAACCAACCTAATGGAGGAACTTCGCAAGGTTCACAGAGTCACAAGACCTCATTTAGTCCTCTTCGTCGCAGACGCACTTGCAGGAAATGATGCGGTAGTTCAAGCGAAGGAATTCCAGAGAATGCTAAGTTTTGATGGCGCAGTTCTCTGTAAGTTAGACACGGATGCAAAAGGCGGAGCCGCCCTTTCAATTTCTCATGCAACAGGCCGTCCAATTGTACTTGCAGGTGTAGGCCAAGGCTACGATGATTTACGGGATTTCGACCCAGATTGGTTACTAAATTCCATTCTATCGGATGAATGAGCCAACCGCGTCTTTCATCAACAACCCCTCACGTGTCAGGCTGAATATGTCCGAGGAGCAGCCAAAGACGGCCCTCATCGTTGTGGGCAATCCGATAGTTGAGGGCCAACTAAAGAGGGCCTTAAGGAAAAGAGGATATTCATCTACAATTTCTCAAGATGGCGACAGCGCAGTCGACCAGTATGTGCAACTGAATCCAGACATAGTATTCCTTGCTCTTGACATCCCCACGCTCGACGGACACCTTACTGCTTTGGAAATGAGGGAATCAGATAGCAAGGCCCGTGTTGTATTTGTGAGTAGTAAGGGAAGACTAGCGAAGGCAGAAGATGCAGCATATTCATCCGGTTCTGTAGGCGTTTTAGTCACACCAATAACAGAATCAACCATCGAAGAAGTATGGGCTAATTGGATGGGTAAAATCCCAGAAGCCCCCGGTCTTTCAGATTTAGACGCACTCTATCCAGCATCAGATGAACCAACCCCCCCTCCTCTTCCAGAGATGCCGATGATGCCAGGATTACCGCCACTTCCTAGTGACGAAATTCAGTTACCACAAATACCAACAGTTTCTGTGACTGAATTCACACCCCCTCCTAAACCGAAAAAGAAGAGATGGGGTTTGCGTATTTTCCTACTATTGGTATTAGCAGGCGGCGGTGTAGGAGGAGCTCATTATGCCGAACTCCTTGATCTAAATTCTTACTTAGATGAAATCAAAGAACTCCTTGATCTAACATAATCAGACAATCAAGGTTCCTTGATTTCGATAGCCGGAACCTGACTAACAATCACACTTCCTGGTGGAGCGTCTGTGACCACTTTCATGCTGATTGAACTATCTGTAAGCAAATCCTCATCTCCAGATAACAACCGAAGACCAATCCGCCATCTTTTGACAAATTCTCGTAAAAAAATTAAGCCAAGACATCCTAAAACGACGAAAATAATTACTCCATTAATAAGCGAATTAAAATCCATTCAATCCCTCATTAATAGTGCCTGAAATGAGACTTCAGCATATTCCTTCGCCGCCGCAATCGGATCATCTACACCATGAATTCCCGAACCGACAATAATTGAATCAGAACCAGCGAGCACAGCATCCTTAGGATGCCCGTATCTTTGCCCCATCGTCCCTGAGCCCACAGCTAAGTTAACACCAGGGGTCCAAATCATCTGGCCAGTACCAACTTTATTTCTAAGCGCAGCGACTTCAGTAGCGGAACTCCCGTTACCGATGTAGCCAATGACATGAGGAGAGCCTCGGCCTGTTTCTATTGTGTCAGTGGTATAATCAGAATTTAGGAGATTTCCGCTACTCGACATTTGAGCTAGAAGAAGAACTCCACCTATCCTTTCCACATCAGCCCAGCCGGCTGCGATACCATCAACAATATCTGGCCCAGAAATTCTGTGTGCAGTGACAATATCTGCCCAAGAACGGATATCGTGCGCACCCGCCATTTGTTGTCGAGATACCTTCCCAATATCTGCAAATTTTCTATCTTCAAATAATAGTAAATCGTGTTGCTGCGCGGCATCAACGAGCCGTTGCCAACTCTCTCTTGAAAAATCATCAACCATGTCCGCGTGTGTCTTCAAAGCAGCGATATGCGGCCCTACTGAATTGACTAAATCGACTAATTCGCCAACAGTTCTCATATCTGCCGCGAGACATACGAGAGACTGCTTACGAACCGCGGTTTCCATGTATCGGTGAGCTAATGGATTAGCACAGTCAGACCACCGCGCCCCCCACACCTCTTGCGGTTGCATCGGAACTATCCGCAGTCCAAGGTATCTCAAGCCTTTCCCTCAACGACCCGTCTCAGGCCTACGGCCTGCACCGGTTGTTTCATTGAATGTACGCGGCGGCAGACACACACCGAGGTTAGCCAATGGTCACATCAACCCCGGTTTTTTCCTACGAAGTCACCACTCGTGACCTCGCTGGTTTACCGGATGCTAGAGGCGATTCAATCAAGGGGATGTTGGCTTCAGACCACGGAGTTGAAGTAGCCGCAGTACGAGTAATTCTCGGATATCAAGTCAAAGCCGATTTGACTTCTGAAGAAGCTGAGAGGGCCGTGTATGATTTATTTGCAGACCCAGTTATTGAGAGAGGGAGTGTGAAC
>JASMAJ010000080.1 GCA_030754395.1 Candidatus Thalassarchaeaceae archaeon
TATATTCTCTCCTGTAGAAACTACTGGATTAGCTAATCCACCAGTAAACATAGTCGAGAAACCACGAGTCACGACAGTTGCACCCTGAACCACTCCGCTAACTCCACCTCCAGCAACAATTGCCAAAGTCCACTGAATCACCGGATCTGTCTCGGCAAGGACTAGGGCAGTCATACCAGTACCTGCAACTACAGCAGCAGGGCTAGCAATTGAGTCCAGCAAGTTGTCGACCCAAGGAATATAATATCCAGCAAATTCAACAAGTGTTGCTACGCCTAACAATATAACAGCAATATTTGAATCGAAATACTCGAATGGAGTACTTGTTAAATCGACATTTATTGTATCTGCTCTAACAGCAATTGAAAGGAGGAAAGGGGGGAGAAAAACCCTGAATCCAGAGGCTGCAGCGAGCCCTATTCCCATGCATAAAGCAATGATTACATCGAATTCATTCATGATATTGCCAGTAGGAGGTCACTATTGAATCCGATGCCGTCATAATTCGTTTTGGGAAAATGAAAAAAAATAGCAATTTACATACAATTTCAATTATTTCCACGGAAATTTAGCGGACCAGATTATGAAATCAAAGAGAATGCATTGGATTGCAAGCATCAGACTACCGACCAACATAAGCCTAGAACCATCAATGGAATCTTGGTAAGAAGAATAAGCAAGAGCCCCCATAAGGAAATTTCCTAATGACACTAGAAATAGAATTCCTATTACTAAAATTGGTGTCCATGAATATTGATGATTGATGTGAAAGAGGGTACTTTCCAACCATAGTGCAGAGGGGATTAGAACCAATGCATTAGCAATGAACAAATTTTGTAGTCCCAAACCATCAGAATCAGACCATGGCCAATGCATGTTTTCCAATGAGGCAGGTTCTAATTGAAAAAGAACAATCCACCAATAGATTAGGTATCCAATTGCTGCAATAAACATGAAGGGAACTATTCGATTCTGCCAAGTTGAGGGAATTCCACCCCAGAGTGATTGAGCATCATTGGCTCTACTAACTCCATAGACATATGAGAGAAGAACCAATAAGCCAAATACTCCAGTAAATAATCTAAGAAAATCTCGATTCAAATCCATATTAACACCAATTCATTCACCAAGTGTAACTAATGTATCTCCCATATCAACACGATCACCGGTAACGAAATTGATTGAAACTACTTCTCCAGCTCGTGGAGCCTGAATTCTATGTTCCATCTTCATCGCCTCCATCACAAGCAAGGCTTGTCCTTCACGGACTCTCTGACCTTCTTTGACAAGAACTTCGAGAATTGTTCCGGGCATTGGCGCGGTTAAGCCACCTTCACCAGCATCCGAATCAGCACTTCCCGGCTCGTGTCCATGCACCACATGAATACGACCATTGAGATGTATCCACCACGAATCCCCCACCTTAGCGACATGAGCGAATTGAACCGCACCATTTACTTCGACAACAAGACGACCGGGGTGTTCATCCCGTCTGATACTGACATCACTATACGAAGTTTCAACACCGTCACTTGTCAGTCCTGAAAGGGTGAGTGCCCCCTCTAATTCTGTGAGTTTAGCACTCATTTTTGAATTGGATTCGCCTACACACCATTCCATTCAATCACCTCAGGGGAAAGACCTCGAAAGAGTTCTGAAAGGATCTCCAGAATGTCCTGTGTGTTCATCGATTATCGCTTCCACACCGCCTGCTCCTGCACGGTCAAGTCCGAAGCGATTTGCTGCTGCTGCAATGGCAACAAGTGTAGCGTGGTCAGGTTCGGGTTCTGCAAATTCAGATATAGGAGTTGAATCAAGGTAATCAGTAGTTATTCCACCAGATAAGAAAGTGGGATTACTAGCTATTTGACGAAGGAAACCAATGTTGGTTGTTACCCCCAATGCATGTAAGTTAGACAGGGCTATGTCAAGACGCCTTGCTGCTGCTGTACGACTAGGAGCATGAACGATTAATTTGGCAAGCATTGGGTCGAAGTCAACAGTTACATCATCACCTTCACGAACACCCGTATCGACCCTGATTCCCGGACCCTGAGGTGCTTGCCACATTGCCAATCTACCAATGGCGGGGAGGAAACCCTTGGATGGATCCTCAGCATAGATACGAGCCTCCATAGCGTGTCCAGTGATACCGATATCTGATTGTGTCAACCCAAGTTGCATACCCGCAGCAACCTCAAATTGCTTCTGTACCAAATCAATACCAGTAATCATCTCAGTCACCGGATGTTCAACTTGCAATCTCGTATTCATCTCTAGGAAAAAGAAATCTCCTTTACTGGAAAGTAGGAATTCTACAGTTCCTGCACCCTCGTAGTCTACAGCCTGTGCTGCTTGAACTGCGGCTTTACCCATAGAATCCCGTATTTCCGTAGTTACGGCAGGGGAGGGTGCTTCTTCGATGACTTTCTGGTGGCGGCGTTGGAGAGAACAATCTCGTTCATTCAGATGAATACAATTTCCGTGACTGTCGGCAAGAATTTGAATCTCTACATGACGAGCACCGGTAAGCAGCCTTTCGACGTATACAGTTCCATCACCAAAAGCTGCTGTCGCCTCACGCGCTGCTGCTTCGTACTCAGTGCGAAGCATCTTCGGTTCGTGTACAGAACGCATCCCTTTACCTCCTCCTCCTGCACTTGCTTTGAGCAACAATGGATAGCCAATACGAGCTGCAGCTGCGGCAAGTACGCCTAGATGATCACTACCAACCGAGATTGCAATTTCTTCACCCGGAATTACCGGCACTCCATATTCAATCATACAACGGCGTGCAGAAATCTTGTCACCCATAGTCTCAATGGCTCTTGCAGGTGGTCCTATCCAAACCAAACCTGCAGCATTTACCGCATTAGCGAAATCGGCGCGCTCTGAAAGGAAACCAAATCCGGGATGTATGGCCTGTGCACCAGTATCACGCGCTGCAGCAATTATCGCATCGGCATTGAGATACGTCTCAGCAAGCGTAGTTCCTGGAAGATGTACAGCCTCATCGGCTATCTCTACGTGTAGTGAGCCTGCATCAGGATCTGAGAAAATTGCAACACCACGTAAGCCGGATTCCTTGGCTGCCTTGAGAACTCTAACAGCTATCTCTCCACGATTAGCAACCAAAATAGAATCGAATGGGCGATTAGCACCAACCATCCAATCCGGAATCATACAGAAACCTCACTCAGAATCCAAAGACCAATCCGGTTTACGTCGCTCAAGGAAAGCAGACAAACCCTCTTGTCCCTCTCGGGAACCACGCATTTGAGTAGTCTTATCAAGAGTCCACAGACGAAGTTCTTCATCCGTAGACATCCATCCATCAAAAGCCATAGTCAATCTCTTTGATTCAGCCACAGCCATTGGACCAGTGGTCATTACATCAGCGGTGACTCTTGATATCGCAGCATCAAAATCTAATGGAGAAGTAACTAGCTCATTCAGCCAACCAATCCTCAAACACTCATCTGCTCCAATACGTGAAGCCATCATTGAAAGACGTCGGAATTGAGCGCTACCTAATTTCCTATAGACATAGGGCCCTATTACTGCGGGAAGAATTCCTAATTTCCCTTCGGAAAGAGCGATTCTAGTATTTGGTTCACCAATACAATGGTCAACACAGGCCACTAATCCAGCACCACCGCCTAGAGCAACTCCTTGTGCAGCACCTATGGTGAAACAAGGGTGTGACCAAAGGGAATTGAATAGACGGTCTAGACGCTGAGAATCTGCTCGGTTTTCTTCCACAGAACGTGCACCAGCATCACGCATCATGTTAATGTCCGCTCCTGCACAGAAGTGCTTTCCATCACTTCGTAATACCAATACACGGAGGTAGGATGAGCCTTCTGAATCGGTTAAGGAAAGTGTTGTCCCTACAGATCTTGATTCAGTCCAAAATAGGATGTCCACCAATTCAGATATCAATTGAACATTCAATGCATTGAACACATCACTACGCATCAGAGTAACATTGGCAACTGCTCCATTGATTTCCAGCGAACACAATTGGGTTGTTGGCTTCTCATCGCTCATTATTGCTCTATCCAAATAATCACATCCTGAATACGCCATAGTCACTATCAGGGAATGGGGCGTTAAGTGAAGCGGAGATGGCTAGCCCTAACACATCTCTAGTGTCCCTAGGATCGATTACGCCATCATCCCATAGTCGAGCAGTAGAATAGTAGGGTGAACCTTCTGTTTCATACTTGTCGAGAATTGGACGACGGAAATCTTCCAATTCACTTCCAGACATTGGAGGGAGTCCTTCTCGAGCTCTCTGATCCTGCTTGACACTAGTCAATACGTCTGCCGCTTGTGGACCACCCATTACAGATATCCTTGCATTCGGCCACATGAAAAGAAAACGAGGGTCATAGGCACGCCCACACATTCCGTAATTACCAGCTCCATGTGAACCGCCAATTATTACAGTGAATTTGGGCACAGGAACACAAGATACGGCTGTGACTAATTTTGCTCCATCTTTGGCAATTCCACCAGATTCAGCATCACGACCAACCATGAAGCCGGTAATGTTCTGCAAGAAAATCAGAGGAATTCCACGCTGACCACACAATTCAATGAAATGAGCACCTTTGAGAGAAGATTCAGAAAATAATATTCCATTGTTTGCTACAATACCAACTGGATATCCATGAATTCTAGCAAAGCCACATACTAGAGTTGTGCCATAGCGTGGTTTGAACTCATGGAATCTTGAACCATCAACAAGGCGAGCGATTACCTCCTTGACGTCGTAAGGAGTTCGATTGTCAGAAGGAAGAATCCCCATCAAATCTTCAGTATCATAGGCAGGCTCCTCTACTGGCTTAACATCAAGACGCTGCTTCGGCTCAATGTTCAAGTTTTCAACCACATTTCGAACCATTCGCAAGGCTTCTTCTTCATTCTCAGC
>JASMAJ010000081.1 GCA_030754395.1 Candidatus Thalassarchaeaceae archaeon
TCAGGGTTATTGGTTAGAAGACATACTCTATCGATTCCGACTGATTTTAGAATTTCAGCAGCTATCTTGTAGTTTCGTGCATCACCGGGATGGCCTAAAATAAGGTTAGCATCCAATGTATCCGCTCCTTGATCCTGAAGGTTGTAAGCTTGGATTTTTGCATGCAATCCAATACCTCGTCCTTCTTGACGAAGATATACTAAACAACCCCAGCCTACGTTCTGAATGCACTGTAAAGCAGCATCTAATTGAGGCCCACAATCACAGCGTAGACTACTGAATGAATCTCCAGTTAGGCATTCTGAGTGTACACGAACTACCACAGGATCTGGCCCATCCATATCACCTAAAGTTAGAGCCACATGGTCTAATCCAGTGGTTTCTTCATGGAATACTCGAATTCTGAATTCTCCATGTGCTGTGGGTAATCTGGCATCAGCAGGTACATTGCCTATTTCGCTAAGGTCAACAGGTCTGTTTGGGACTACCATCGATTATATCGAAACGACATTAATTCATGAATCCATCCACTGCACTGATTCATTTTTGTATTTGGAAAGTATATTCGCCAGAGTTTTCCGTAATTTTCAGTAATTCTACTCCTAGGCGTTCACATAATGCTGGCATATCATGCATGGTTTCCGGGTCATCACCCACTACTTCTATTATTTCACCTTTCGACATCTCAGAAAGTGCTTTTCGGGTTTCATGAACGGGAATAGGACAGAAAAAACCTAACAAGTCAAGACGCCTATTCGGCGTCTTTTTTTCAGTCATATTTTCACCTAAGCACCAATGATTGCTGGATTCAGCGAATTTCCGTCCATTGGACGTTTCTTGATAACATCGATGACATAAGCCGCCTTATCTACATGAACTTGAACAGTTGATGTTTCTGAATTCATAGTGATTTCGCCAATAGCAATCTCTGGGATTCTTGCTTGCTCTATTATCCAATCAGCAAGGGCACGTTTAGTTGTTGAAGAATTGCCAACTTTAATCGCAATATTGACCATTCCAAAGGGGTCTGTGACCTCTGACCAATCATCTCTCTTTCGAACTGGGTCTCTAGAAATACCTTCAGGAAGGGAAGGGACTTCGATATAGGGGATTTCAAGATTCCATGTGTTTGAAATTTTATCTAAGGAAGAGACATCTTCTTTTGAAACTAAAGACCATGCTTCTCCTTTACGGCCCATTCTCCCAGTTCGTCCAATTCGATGAACATATGACTCAGTATCATCAGGTAGGTCGTAGTTTACAACATGGGTTATTCCATCTACATCAATACCTCGAGCCGCAACATCAGTCGCAACGACAATTCTCTCTCTTCTTTCTTTTAGTGAGCTGAGAATTTTTTCTCTTTTATTTTGTGCCTTATCTCCATGTAGGCCAATTGCCTTCATACCAAACTTGCTCAATCTTTCTTCTAGAAGGTCCACCATGCGCTTTGTATTTGTGAAAATCAACATTTGATCTTCATCATTCATGTTTGCTATGATTCTACCGAGCACCCATAATTTGTTTGCTCGTCCTATTCGAACTGCATATTGCTCGATTTCAGGAACTTCTACATCTAGGTCATCGCTCATAACATAGGCCGGGTCGTTCATGAATTCTTCAGCCGCATCTAGAACTTCTTGAGGGAAAGTGGCGCTAAAGAGTAGAGTTTGTTCGCGCGAAGGCATTTGTTCGAAAATCCATAATACATCAGGAAAGAATCCCATATCAAGCATACGATCTGCTTCATCGAGACAGAAATGAGAAATTTCCCCTAATTTCAGATGCCCTCGCTTAGCCATGTCAATTACTCGACCTGGAGTGCCAACTATGATGTCAGCACCGGAATCTAGACTTTTGGCCTGCTTTTCTATGTCTGTGCCACCATATACGGTCTGAATAGACAGTCCTAGTTGGCCTTGGAGCCATGAGATCTCTTCAGACACCTGCACAGCCAGTTCCCGAGTTGGGCACAGAATAATGGCCTGAGGTGAGCCAGTGGCAGAACAGGACTCAATAATTGGTATTCCAAATGCTGCTGTTTTGCCACTACCAGTACGAGCTTGGCCAACAATATCGCGACCATTCCTAGCAACTGGGATAGATTCGACTTGAATTTCCGTTGGTATAGTCCATCCTTTTTCATCGATAGCCGCCGCTACCTCTGTTTTTAGATTCCAATCTGAGAAAACAATGCCGTCTTGGCTCATGAAATCGCCTCAGAAGGCCTCAGAATCGCTAATGGCCTTCTGTAACTCTCCCATCCAATATTTACGGCAGTTATCCTTAGTTAGGTACTGATTCTTACTTGAAAAGCTGTGGTTATAGTGTCCCTTGTCAGCACTTGAGAATTGTTCCTTTCGCCTCTTGTGATACTTTTGCATAACATGTTGACGCATATATTGCCGGAACTTTAGGGACTTAGTTCGGTTAATCCCTTTCGGCGTGATGCCGTCCCAGAGACGCTCGAATTGTTCAAGCTTCTCATCAAAAGTCTCGCTCATCTTCATTCCTCGCGGCCCGCCGACCTAACTCCTGTTTATGACTTTCACTCTTCGGCTTGTCTACACCACTATGTGGTGAGAGGGTAGCGTTTGGTTCTGAGATCTCTTCTTCTTCGACCTTTTCTAGAGGGGCGAGTGAGCGGTTCTTTTCTTCTTCAGTACCTTCCCAATCAACATCTAGTGCGAGTCTTTCGAGTCTTTTCCGCAAGTCTTTTCGAGTTTCTTGTCGGAGTAATTCGGCGGCAACTTCCCTTAACCTATCTCCAGACAGAATTATTGAGAGTTGATCAATACACGCCTTCCGTAGAACTGGATCCTTATCTCGTGCTCCATCTTGAATCAATTGAGCAACTCGAGGATTCTGCATATCTAGAGTTTTCAGTGTTCGAATAATATTTTTTCTCACACCATTATCCTCATCTAACATTGCGGCTTCAACTAATATTGTCGCTATTTTTGGTTCAGAGTTTGCCAATTTAGATAAAAAAGCAGAAGCACTGCGTCTTACAATAGGATCTTCGTCTTGAAGTGACCATGAAATTAAATCCCATCCAGTTGCTCCTCCCTTTGCAGTGATAGTTCGTAGAATCTTTGCACCTCTTCTTCTCAAGTCAACATCTTCTTCTCTAATCAGTTCATCAAGGTGTAAGCAACCGGTTTCAACCCAATTCGCTGCTGTTTCTTGTAATGTAGTAAATGCATCATCTCTATGTTGCTTTCGAGTGTCTCTGAGCTCTCTACGTAGAATTTCTTCACAACCTGATGGGAAAACAGGCGCGGATTTCCTTAGTGCTAAACGTGCCTCTCTACGGACATCATTGTCATCCTCTAGTAGCCTATCTGAGAGGTAAAGAAACAAATTTTCATGTTTCTTTATAGCGAATGAGGGCAGTGATTTAAGTGCTGTAATTCGAATATCGGCATCATCATCATCTAGAGCATTACAAAGTGCTTCGTGGGCTGAATTTATTTGTGACGGAAGAACGCGATTTAATGCGAGAATTCCATCAATTCTCCTAGCAAGCCCTCCTCCTTGGGAACGTGGTATTTCCACCATAGTAATGTTTCCCGAAGCCAAAGGTATGATGTCTTGAAGGGGGATGCGCTGCCAAGTCCCCGAATCAGGTAACATAGACCGAATGTCGACTTGTTTACTGACTCTTTTCTGGTATATCGGCCGCCCTGTCTTGGGGTCGCGAGCGATGTAATCTCGGGCCATAACGGGGAGGCCGGAGAGCACCCCCCCTATTCAATAGAATGTTGATACGTTCTGCTAGTAAAACTCAAGCCTGATGAATGTCGGAGTTGATTTGGAATTACCATGAGTGCAGTTGATGAGGTCAGTCAATTGCTATTTTCAGTTTTTACTAATAGGCCGCGAAATCTAATTTTTCGTGTTGATTTGATACGCTCTTGGTCACTTGAGATGCAATGGTTCACTCCCCGTGAGGCTGAAAAAATTGTCAATAAACTGGTAGAATCTAGTTGGCTAATTGAAGACGGCGAAGAACTTAGCCCCGCCCCCGGATTAGAATTAACTGCACCAAATCTTGGCTGGAAACCGATATCCAGAAGGCTACTCGACGTCCCTGCAAATGAAATACAAGAATTACAACCCTCTGCGATTTATTCTACTCCTATAGTATCTACAAAAATTAATACCGAGATAGATGAAAATATTTCCTCAACTAAGCTTTCTAACCCAATGGTGAAAATAGATAGTAATAATGAACATTCAACTGAAAGTTATCCTATTGATCGGGTAGAAAGAAGTATCCCGATTCTAATTCAACTCATTTCCAAAGAATCCGGATTAGGGTCCAAGGAAGTTGTGCGGAGAGCTCAAAGAAAGAGAAGAGCATTGGTTCCAGTTACACTATGGATGGCCCTTGCTCTTGTTGCTAGAGAACAGGGATTAGACATGAACAAAATTTCTTCTGCTATAGATAATGCAGCAGAATAGTTACTCGCCATTAGCAGTTCTTACTTCCGCTGCTAATAGGCCTGGCAACACCAGTAGGGCTAAAATCAGAGAGAAAGCAACAGAAATAGAACTGACTAATCCAAAGTCTCTGATGACTGGGACTGGTGAAAGTAGCAGAACCATGAATCCACAGATTGTAGTCCCTGCAGACATTACGAGAGATGCTCCAGTTGTTGAATACATATTTCGCATGGCAGCCCAAGTTCCAAGCCCCTCGTTCTGATTTTCCTCAAATTTACGCCATACATGAATTGAGTAATCAATACCTAATCCTATAGTTAATGCAGTAATCATGACAGTTAGTACATTCCAATTGATGTGCAATATAGCCATTGCGCCAACAACCCATGACCCGGCGAGTCCAACAGGTAAAATGACCACTAGAGAAGGCCCTAAGCGTCGGGAAAGTGCAAATAGTACCATCAATGAAACTCC
>JASMAJ010000082.1 GCA_030754395.1 Candidatus Thalassarchaeaceae archaeon
TAGAATGTCTCCAGTTATCCTATCGATTAACAATATTCCAAAGTCAAAAAGTCCAATGTAAACAACATCATCATCTACAGCAATAGGAGTAGCTTCCAAATTATCTGCTCCAAGAGATTGCCAAGATCCAATAATAGTTGAAGAATTCAATTCAATTCTCATAACTCCTTTATTTGGTGTAGCGATATAGGCTGTTCCATATCTACAAACTAGATCAATTACAAAATCGGTATCTAGTCCATCTGAGGTTGTAATCACATCTACCAATGTCATAGAATTTGTATCTATAACAGAAACACCTGAATTTGCGTGGCCAATTGCAAGATATCCAGTATAACTATCATACGAGATTGAAGAAGCGGTAGGTGAACTAAGACCTTGAACTGTGCCAATATACCAACTCGAAGTTGCATCGACTTCATTATTATGTAATCTCAATATTCCCGCATTTGTAGTTCCAATCCATACCTTGTCATTCCCATCTTGTTCAAAGGCAGTAATATCGCCGGGATTGTTTACATAATCACTGATATCTATTGGAGTTCGCCAAGTTTTTGTTCTCTCATCAAATCTATCAATTATACTACCTCCGGCAATCCATGTCTCACCAGCTTCTCCATCATCGATACGAGACACCACTTGCATTGATTCAATGCTTGGTCCACTGAGTAATGTTAGAGATGAAATCTGTGTAATTCCCTGTTGTCTAGCAAGTGTACCTGAGCCATCATTAATCAGAACAGTACCTTGATTTAGTCCTCTATTACTATGTGCTGACCAAGGAAAAATACTTTCACTATTTCCAGTTAATCCAAGATCACTCAATGTTATTGTTGTACGAAAGACAAGAGTGTTAGTATCGTAAGCATGTAATGAATTCCCTGCAAGAATATGTAACCATCCATCTGTGACGGCGAGTCCATGAATCTCATTGGATGCAAGCCAATTATTCATCGTCCAAGTTGTCATCCATGAATCAGAAGGGAAATTATAGCGATTAATTCCAGAATCTGATGTGCCAATCAATAGATTATCTCCAACAATTTCAAGATCAGTAATTTGGTTTGATACAAGGAAGTTTTGAGTATTCCAAACATTGTCGCTACTTATTGAAACAGAATTGCCGCTATGTGTATATTCGATTATATGAACACCATCATTGTGAGTTGAAAGATAAATTACTCCATTAGTCGATTGCCCGTTTTGATTGTATACTAATAAATCAGAAGAAAACTCAGAAGAATCCTGACAAAACTGGTATTCGTTCCATGATGGAGATGAAGTAGGAACAAGATAGGATAGCATACAAGACGTATCTGTGGGTATACCATTTGTGTCAAATACTTCTGAGGTCGCCCAAACAATTCCATTCTGATCTACGGCAATTGAAGAAATTTGATAATCAGGTAAACTACCATTTAGCAAGTCATTTTGAATCGAGGAATCAATCAAAGATCGTGATTTTATTGTCCCATTAGCAGTTCCAATTAGAAGGCTACCCGATATCGAATCAATTGCTAGACTTCGACCAAAAATATCGTACTCAATATCAATAATTGGTTTCACAGTATTCGCATCAATATGCAATAAATCGTCATCTAGTAGGATGTATAGTCTACCATCAATTGGATTAACTGCACTATCATAGATTGTTACTTCAATTGAAGAAAGTGATACTTTAGCATCGGCAGGACGCAATACTTCCATTACTAAGTCTGAAATTGTCACTCCTGCGGGAATTTCCCATGAAACATCAGAAATAGAGTTCGGTCGTAATTGTGCTTCTAATGTTCCATCGATGACAGTTGGTGGGTTTTCAGAAATTGAGTTTTGTCTTCCAAAGTCTCCATACCCTCTCCAATCAAGGATTGGTGTCTGAGTATTCAAGAGATTCAGTTGTGGCTCAGTAGCCCAGTAACCTGCCGAACCGTTTACTGCGACTTCGAAGGTAAGATTAGAAATCTGCGATCCGGGTGCAATTTCAAGTAGATAGTCAGAATAAGCATAGGTTCCATTTACCGAATCAGCACCGGTTGCAACAAAATCTATCCATCCTGTATCATTTGAACCTGAAGCACCCCAAAAATTCTGTTTTGATACCTCTGATTCTTCTATACTGAAGTCTAATTCTGAGTTTATTGAGGTTGACCAAGGCAGCCCAATCATTAGAATTGTAAGTATCAGAGCAAGCCTCTGACTCTTTACCAAAACACGACGATTCGACATCGGCACGAAGTATCGGCCTACTTGTACCCATTATGAAAGGAGTGGGTTGATGTTTTTTCCACGCATCTCCCTCTAGTAGAGGGAGGTGAAACAAAGAAATCACATTTCTGGGGGCTGATAATACATCCGAATTCTGTAGGATAGCATCAAAGAGGAGAGGGTGGCCCGACCAACCTCGGAGGGGTGACTTTGACCGATGACCGTCTGCGCAAGGAGGCTTTGGATTACCATGCCAATAAGCCAGCTGGAAAGATAAGCGTGGAGCCTACCAAGCCCCACGGAACGGCCCGCGAACTTTCTCTTGCCTATTCACCAGGTGTAGCATTTCCTTGTCTAGAGATTTCCGAGAATCCAGACGATGCATACAAGTATACCTCAAAGGGTAATTTAGTTGCTGTAATTAGCAATGGTACTGCTGTCCTTGGTTTAGGAGATATTGGAGCAATTGCAGGAAAGCCAGTGATGGAAGGAAAGGGACTTTTGTTCAAAGCATTCGCAGACATCAATGTTTTTGATATAGAGATTGATCGTACTGATGTCGACCAATTTGTTGAAGCCGTTAAGGCGATTGCTCCTACTTTTGGAGGAATTAATCTTGAAGATATCAAATCTCCAGAATGCTTCGAGATTGAGAAAAGACTGGTGAAAGAACTTGACATTCCAGTTATGCATGATGATCAGCACGGCACAGCAATCATTTCCGGTGCTGCTTTGATGAATGGACTAGAGATAGTCGAAAAGGACATCGCAGAAGTAAAAATAGTCATTTCAGGCGCTGGAGCTTCAGCTATTTCATGTGGACATCATTATCTAAGACTCGGGGTAAATCCTGAAAATATATTGATGATTGATTCAAAGGGGATTCTAACAAAAACTAGAGATGAGGCTGGCGAATTAAATCAATACAAATCGTCCTTTGTACGAGATGTTCCTGAGGGAGGCCTTGCTGAGGCAATGAATGGTGCTGATGTTTTCTTGGGTCTTTCACGCGGAGGAATTGTTACTGGTGAAATGGTTGAATCTATGGCCGACCGTCCTCTGATTTTCGCTTTAGCAAATCCAGACCCTGAAATTCTCCCAGAAGAAATCCAAGCAGTTCGTGATGATGCAATAATTGCAACTGGGCGTTCAGACTATCCAAATCAAATCAATAATGTCTTAGGATTTCCATACATTTTCCGTGGCGCGCTTGATGTGCGAGCAACTGAAATTACTGAGAATATGAAGATGGCCGCCACTCATGCTCTAGCACAATTAGCAAAGGAACCAGTTCCTGACGATGTCGCTGCTGCATATGGCGGCGAACAAATGCAGTTTGGTCCCGAATATTTGATTCCTAAACCATTCGATGCTCGGGTGTTAATCTGGGAGGCTAGTGCTGTTGCTGAGGCCGCAGTGAATGATGGAATGTCACGTATTTCTGCAGACAAATTTGATGTTGAAAAGTACAGAGAAGAACTTGAGGCTAGACTCGGCCTTACTCGTTCAATCATGCGTGATGTAATTAATCGTGCAAGAAGGAATAGAAAGCGAATAGTCTTCTCCGAAGGAGAAGAACCTACTATTATCAAGGCCGCTGCACAGTGCATTGCTGAGGGAATTTGTGATCCTATTTTGTTAGGACATCCTGAGCGAATACTTGCAGTCAAAGAGGAACTTGGACTATCTTTCGAGTGTGAAATTATCGATGTACGATATGATCCTCGAAGACGTGGCTCTTACGCAGATGAGTTGCATGAAATACGTGGGCGCAAAGGTGTCACAAGGAAGGATGCAATTACCTTACTCAAATCTCCAAATTATTTCGGTCCAATGATGGTTCACGTTGGAGATGCTGATGGATACTTAGGTGGAATCGCGCATCACTATCCCGATATAGTCAAGCCTTGTTTGCAGACTATCGGTCCAGCTTCAGATTCACATAGAATAGTTGGTCTTTACATGATGACTGTAAATGGTCAACTAATGTTCATTGCAGATGCTACAATCAACATTTATCCTGATTCACGAACTCTTGCAGAAATCGCAGTTCAGACTGCTAAAGTAGCACGTAGATTTGGTGTCAAACCCAAGGTCGCCATGCTATCCTTCTCAAATTTCGGTACTTCCAATGAAATGAGGACTGATAGGATCGAAGAAGCGATTTCTATCGCTAGAGAATTGGATTCTGAATTAGTCATTGATGGACCTATGCAGGCAGATACGGCGCTGGTCCCTGAGAAGCAGAAGGATTTTCCATTCATGAAATTCGATGGACCTGCCAATATCCTTGTCTGTCCAAATCTCGCTTCTGCTAATATCGCCTACAAGTTACTACAACGAGTTGCGGGTGCAGAAATGACTGGCCCAATTCTTGAGGGACTTGCCAAGCCAGCTCACGTTTTGCAGCGTGGTGATAGTGTACGTGATGTAGTTCACATGGCCGCAATTACTGCAGTTGATGCACAGAGACACGCTCAACAGCGACTTTGAGTGAATCAAAGGGTACCCTCTGATGCAGTCAAGTCATGGGGGAAACTAGGTGGCGCAAGAATAGCGCAACCGGCCAGACAATGTGACCCACGGTGGTCTGTTGAAAGGAAA
>JASMAJ010000083.1 GCA_030754395.1 Candidatus Thalassarchaeaceae archaeon
TTATTCCGCGATTAGAAAATGGTAATTCGTTGCACGAAGTTCACCTCATGGCGGGGTATTGCTTAAGAGGCGTCGGTGTTCGGGAATGTCTTATGTCCGTAGAGACTATGTTACAAGGGATGATTGACACACTGAATGAGGCAATGAAGGATGCTGCTAAGCACGATAAGGGTGTTAATGCAGCTGGAACTCGAGTTCGCAAGGCTATGCAGAGCATCAAGGCATCAGCTCAGGACGTTCGTAAGAAGGTCCAAAATGACCGATCATAAGCGAATTATCCAGTATAATTACTGATTTACATAGGCTCTTCGCCCATTCTATTTACTCGTTTCCGAGTGGGCGAAGAGTTCCATCAAACTTACTCTCATTGCTGTCAGTGGACGCCACCCCTCTTCTATTCCGATAGACTTCAGGGTTTCATGAAGGGGTGCTAAATCCGGACGTTCAATCATTCCGGAAAATTGGTGAACTACTGGACTTGTAATATTTGAGAGAGATTCAACAGAATGTGTCAATCCAAGTGCGTTTGTGTATCTATTCCATAACATTCCCATTTCATGAAGGACCGCTTCGGTAGACCAAGCCCTTCGACCTGCCAAATCAATCACACCCTGAGACAAGGCATCGGAATCTGCAAGAACAAGTAATGTAACTGCATCTGCTGCATCTCGAATATGCACCCAATGACGAGCTTCTATGTCAGATGGTGCAATACCATCAGCACCTTCTTTGACCCAATCAACCCATTCATAGAGAACATCACCGCCCCATCCAACTACGCCCTCTGGGACCAACAGGTCATGTATTCGAACAATAATATTAGGTCCATCATCTGTAATCTCTAGAAACTCATTTTTTCCAATATTATTAGGAATTACAGATAAATCAGCTGTTTTTTCTATCTCACCGATTGATAATACAACATCTGCTGACTCTGCTTCAGAAACTATCCTCGCCCCAGATCTAACTAGCCGGTCTGTGATTGCATGGAAGACTGCATCTGCAGTTCCAATAAGGTAGACCGCCTTCGCCATCAATTGATTGCTGAAGGGGTTCCCCCATTGTTCTGACTGTTGTACGGATTCAGTTTTTGATTAAGCAGAAGCACCAATTGAGGCTGACTTCTCCTTTGCAATGAAGTAATCTAGACAATCATTGACAACAGATACGATAAGATCAATCTCAGCACTTGTCAAACCGAAATGTGGAGTGAATCTTAGAGCATTTTTCCCACCATGAATAACCCCTAGGCCTTGTTCACGACACCACTCTTCAACTCCTCCGAACCCTACGACTGGAAATCGCTCTGGGTCCAGTTCTGTGCATAACAGCAGACCAGTTCCCTGAACCAAAGTGATACAATCTGGGTATTCGGACTGTAATTGAGTTAGTTTCGAAACAAGTTCAACTCCTGAGTCACGAATATTATTGCGCATCTCAGGAGTTATTCTTTTGAGGACTGAAACTGCAGTCTCTAGCGCACGAGGATTAGTTGTCATTGTGTTACCATAGACTCCGACCACGTAGAGTCCAGCAGCTCGTTCGGATAGCCCGATTACTGAAAGTGGATATTGACCGGCATTCAAAGCCTTGGACCAAGTCTCTAGATCAGGAGCTTCAGCATCCTGGAAACCTGAATAATCGACAACAGAAAGGCATCCTTGGCCTCGCAATCCCGCCTGAATTGAATCAACAAGCAATAACGAACCGTGTTCTTTAGTTAGACGGCGAGCCTCATCATAGAATTCTCTTGTAATACACTGACCTGGACTTCCTTCACCCTGAACTGGCTCCATCGCTACGAGTTCGATGAAGAAACCCTCAGATTCAGCACGAGCAAATGTTGAATATAGATCCTCTATATTGTTTGGTTCAACTATTAGGACATTTGAGCGATCACGGAAGGTAGCCAAATTCGTTTCATATGCGTTCCGGCATGAATCTGAAATTGAAGCCGGACGTTGCGTCCGACCATGAAAAGCCTGCTTCAAAGCGACTAATTTGATTGGTTTTCCTTCATGACGTCCACCTGGACCAGTCATCTGATTGGCATTTACATCAGCAATTCTCATTCCAATGGTTACTGACTCAGAACCGCTATTAAGGCAAACGAATCGATGGAAGGGGCAACTTCCACGAGTATGGCCAACTTCCACACGTAGAGCATCAGCAAGGCGTTTCTGACTGAATGAAGGCGTCATGACATTTGCCATAACCCAATTCTTCGACATAGCTTCCATAATTTGGTCCGGCCCATGACCGGCTCCGAGCATTCCATATCCACCGTTATCATGCAAAACACTTCCGTGAGCAGTTACAATCCAAGGGCCACGAGCGGAAATGGGAATGTATGGATTTACAGTCTCAGGCTTGTAGAAATTAACAAAATCTTCCTGAAGTGCATCTACAAGTTCAGCTTCATTCAACATCAAAGTGGCTGGGCCTACTTCATCGCGCAATGTGAGGTGTGCTTGATGAGCTTCTTCTATGGCTCGAACTAGGCTTGAATCTGAGGTACTAAAATCAATGATTACATGATCAGGAAGGCCTACAGTTCGTGGAGTTCCTGTATGGGATCTGATATCCTTGAGGAGGTCCAAACACGCAGTCATCGTAACGCGAACGAGAGAGTGCACATCAACATTCTCCGTCATCTGGATGCTGTAATCCGGATTCCGATCTGGACTTCGTTCTTGTCAAAAGGGAAGTTCTGATAATCACTCAAAAAATTAAATTGACTTTAGTTTTCCAATTGAAAATTTCATTATTGGTCTAATTTTTCAATTGGATTATCAGTCTTAATTAACAGATAGATTAAGTGCTAATCGGCAGAAGGAGGCCTAGGGAACAGCACAGGGGATGCACACACCCAACCTTGAGGGAACGAGAATGAGCGAAGAATACCGAATACAGGAACTACTACAGAGAGAGGTGTATGTTGGAGATACACTTGTTGGAATTATCACCGGTGAGAGATCCCATCCTCGAGATGAATTTGTTAAATCAATGCGACTAGAGGTAGTCGACAATGTAGCAGGAGAATTCATGAGGAAACCTGCCGGTGCAGCTCCCTTATCGAAAGAGCTTGTACATAGTATCAGACCTGATGGTGGAGTTAAACTCTCCAAATCAATGCGTGAGCTTCAGCGCAGATGGCGTAACACAATACGCATCGATGAGCAACTTTGGGCTCCTGACGAACTTCTAGACCGTGCAGTAATGGATAATGACGGCATTGACCTTGGTAACGTTATTGGTTTCATGAAAGTAAAGAGAACATATAGAGGTGTCATCATCAATACTCACGCCATACTACGTAGAAAATACCAACTTCCTGAGCAGATTGTGATTCCTGTTAAGCAGTTAGCTAGAACTACTTCATTCCTAGATGAATTGATTCTACGATGCACTGCAAACCGATTGGTTACACTTCCAAGTTATATCGCCCTGAATGGAATCGATACAGTCGAGTGAATATTCACGAGAGAGATTCTCTCAGAAATCTACTCGCAAAATCTAGAGAGTGCTTCCTAGCACCCCAGTCAACGCCCTTGTGGACTCCCAAATTAGCTACGGCTTGGAATACAGCAAGTCTTTCTTCAGGCTCATTAAGAGGCATTTCCACACCTGGTTGAATTTCTCCAGACATAAATCCTGTAGAATCAATTTTCACAGTCCTTTGATCATCTATACTTATTGCAGTTGGAATGAAACTCAATGGCTCAACTGAATCAAACGAATGATGTGCACCATCGTAGGCATGTAAAGTAATGTTTGCACCATGAGGAGAAATATCTCTAACCAATTCCTCAACTAATTTGATTGGAACCCAGTCATCTTCAGTTCCATGCAGGACAAGTACTGGTTTATCCGACCATTTCTGAATCTCTGTTCGCAAATGTGCGGCTGGATAAAAACAAAGATGTGCTGCAAATCGTTCACCGTCTGGTGCTAATGCTTCAGCAATAGGTTCCCAAGCGCCATATAGCGCGACTGTTCCACCCAAACTCCATCCAGCCAGAGCAATACGCTCGGAATCAATAGAGGGATGAGTAGATAGAAGCCTCAGAGCTTGATAACAATCTGCAAGCATCATTGCATAAGTCACTTGCATCTGATCTTCAACCACAGAATAGACCTTTCTCGAGTCAAATGAATGAACTCTGAACACACACATACCAGCTTCTAGCCAACGTACAATGTGTTCATGGTGATGGCCGCCCCAATTTAGACTCCCATGAACAGCGATAACACAAGGCATCGGCTCTTCAGAAGGAAATTCTGGAATCAATAAAGAGCCAAAGACTGGGTGTTCGGGAGCTTCATCTAATTTACATAAGATATGATGAATCTCAAAGGGACTGGATGAAGGAAAGGTAATCGGCCCGAAGACCGCCTCTGATAGGCTCTGAGGTTTCTGCATATTACGCCATCTTGACCTAGTCATATCGTTCTTTTCTCTTATACAACTCAAGAAATAACTGAGATTATTGTGAAAAATACGTCTAAATCCACGAAGAAGTGAGAAAGTGGTGGGCATGACAGGATTTGAACCTGTGACCTCCCGGTTATCAGCCGGGTGCTCCAGCCAAACTAAGCTACACGCCCTTGAGCAGAGTCGGCGAGAAGCGTCTCCATTTTGAAGGTGACCCTGCCCTATTGAGGCAATAGCCTCGCAATCGGAGAAGTCATCAAGGACTCGCTGTTCGCCACGCTTGCATATGCCCGTTGTGAGTGGCTCTT
>JASMAJ010000084.1 GCA_030754395.1 Candidatus Thalassarchaeaceae archaeon
TGGCATATGCCACCCTACCCATCCAACTGACGGATGTTGGAAGGGGCCCATGCAACTTTCAATGAAGTAATCACTGAATATCAATCCACGATTCCGTGTCCAATCAAAAGGAGAACGATTGCAATCACTGACAACGTTCGCTGTAAATGGAGTAGACGAGCGCCTTTGCGCACTTCTTTTGGAGGCCAACGCCATTGCATCATTGAGCCGCTGAAAACTAGAATCCAAAGAACCGCCATCCCTGCCCACAACGTCCAATGCCATTCAAGGACAATTCCATGAATCGTTCCAACAACAGCAGTACCAAATCCAATCCAATTGTGGATTTTCATGAAACGCCGATTGAATACTCCCAATTTTCGTTTGAATTCTCTAGGTTCTTTTTCAAAACGCTCTGGACCATATTTCCTCAGCCATTTGAATGTTGGTTTCCAGATAACAATCATGAGAGTGAGAATCAACAAATAAAGTGCAATATTTCCTAGATCTTCACCTTCTATACCAAGCACCTATTGCTCACCACCATCACCATCATCATCATCATCATCATCATCATCATCTGCAAGTGCTGTGGAAGTCATCAGTAGAAGTAAAAGTGCTAGAACCAAACACCATCTAAGACGTCGCATGATGTCAGCGCCAATTTTATTCTTATTATTGGTGTCTATGTGCTGATAAACATAATGTTCAAACAAAGGGTCTGTTGAAACCCACCAGTTGCAACCATCAACAAATCGATTCGGATAAGTTGGAAGGGGTCATCCGAAACCCCTTCCAACTGAATATGGTAGTTTGATGGGCTTTGCGTGGGTCGGTTTGCTCGCTACCCTTTAATTCGAATTATACTAAGGTAAAGTGAACAAGCGATCATCATCGTGCCCATCCATTAGTCCAATACGAACTGCGGCATCAATCCAAGCATGGGCGTAGTTGATTGCTCCAAAGGCTCTGACTAAGTCTCCTTGTTCTAGGAAATGTTTTGCATCAGCCTGGTAATCATCACACATCCTCATCATTGATGCAAGACGGGCTGAATCTTCATCTGTTTCAGCAATTGGTGTAGCCTTTGCTCTAGCTTCTGCAGTCAATGCAAGATACTTCTCTACCTTTTCTTTCGTAACAATCGAACCATCATCAGACATTATGCAACCCCCTTAGGTGCCCCACCTAGATGCTGAGCCGAGGCTTCACTGAGTTTGAAATAACGAGTTCTTCCCTGTTTTCGAACCGATAGTAATCCCTTCTTTCGCATTCCATTGTAAATCTGTGAGAGGCGAGAACGGCCTACTTCTAGACGCGCTTGTAATTCTTGGTCGGAAGGACTTACTTCCCGACTTGCGGATGCCTCAAGGATCATTCTTTCGGCTTCAGTCAAAGTGTGCAGGCATAATGGATCAAAGGGCATGTCAGGCTCCCAAGAAGGGCCAATTGAGGCAGGGAATTGAATGGTTGTTGGGATTATCTGACTTGGAGGGGGATTGACGGTTGTATCTGTCAACACTGGAGTTGGGGGAGGAGGAATTATTTCTTCCGAGGCGAGAACTGGCATAGGCGGCTCTTCATCTACTGAGTCATCGACAAACCACTCAGTTTCTATTGGTTCAGGCTCTGGATTTGATTTCGGTTCTGGTGGTGGAAAAACAGAAGGGTCAGGGAGAGTTTCCTCGAATCCTGGTTCAACTACCCAAAGTGCATTCTCTGTATGGAATACGTGTTCATCTTCGACTGGGTCCACAGAAACATCGATTCGTGCCATCGAATCTTTTTCCTCTACACTCTCTGGTTTCATTTTATCCACTGGTTCACGAATTGAACGAGGTATCAGGCTAGGATGGGGATCAGCTTCGATAATTGGAGTATCATCAAGGCCAGTTGGCATTCTATCTGCAGCCCTTCTATTTCGATTGACTAAACTACCAAAATTACCCCTACCTGATGAAGGAGGTTCGGTACCACCCTCCATGTATAGGAAGGCATTATCTGCTTCAGTGCGCTGATACTCGTCTCCAATATTATCTTCAGGTGAAGATTGTTCCTCAATTTCTTGGATTCTTTCTTCCTCATCTTGTAACTCAATTTCTTTCGATTCTTCTTCTTTATCTTCGTCTTCCCAGAAATCATCTGGAGCAGAAAAGTCATCATTCCACGAAGATGGCTCGGATTCAACAATAGGTTCTGAATCTAATGCTTCTTCCTCATCCCATAAGTCATCAGGAGGGTCATCTTCGAAGTCATCATCTATATCTTCCTCTAAGGTCTCTTCCTGCATTCCAAACCAATCATCATCTACCTCAGTCTGTATTGATTCTTCTTTATCCTCAATTATTTCCTCCTCAATCAGCGGTTCAGGAGAGGGAGGAGGAGGGGTTGGCTTGACGCGAGGGGGTGCTCTCCAAGTCATCAGGCGATCAAGAACACCTCCTTCTTCTGGGTCATGTCTTTCATCGACTAAATCCCTCAAAAGTCTCACAACACTCCTAGGGTTTCCGTCAGTATTCTCATGTATAGCTTTCAAAAGACTAGGCCGAATAATCCATTTCTGGTTTGCAGAACGAGAAATTCTGCGATTAGAAAGAATTTGAATTTGATCTTCGGTTAAGTTCGAGAGCATTTGAGGTTGATCAAAAATATCCAAAACCTCTTGACTCAAATTACTAAGTTGACTTGGAGTTACTGCAACAACAACTAGAGCTCGTAATCTCTGTAGAAGAGGGGCAAGACGAGACAGAGTTGGATTTAGGTCAATATGTGAGGGGTAATCGAAGACAATCAAAGGAAGGACTCCTGATTCATTGTCGAGCATCTCGACTAGTCTATCTGAAACTTGTTGAATCGATGGAGCTAATTCAAAGCCACCGAAGTGAATTGAAATTTCATGTATTAGACCATGAACAGTATCATCCGCTTCTGGCCAGTATTGACCGATATATGATCGGCGAGAAGTTTGGGCGGCTAAGGTGTTGATGAATGAAGTTCGCCCGGAACCTCTATCTCCAACAAGAAGTAACATTCTCGGATTCTGTGAGATTAGATATTCCCGCCATTGACTGAGCAATTTATCTCGGCCAATTAGGAAATCCGAACGTGCTGACTCAATTGGCCTTAGGTCAAATGGATTTCCTCTTAATGGCGGCAGATCAAGAATCGTCACACCATCTACTGCCATTGAATAACCAGAAGGGGGGTAGTACATAATATTCACGCATTCTCACGCGTTTTTATTCACTAATTAACGCAATATTTCCATTTTTCATAATATAGAAATCTATAACATAGCCTCTATACGCCATTTACATAGTATATTTGTTAACGCTTCACTAACGCTTCCATAATGCGTTAATGAAGCGTTAATGGCGAAATTAACGCTTTTTCATAGAGTCTGACATAGCCTAGCTTAGAGAATCCGAGCGTATAAATGAAAGAAAAATGAATTATTGCCCGATTATCTTAGACATAATCACCATGACAATTTAGGGCATCAAATAACGAAATTCTTAGAACCGGAGGGGCTTCGCTAGGCATGGTGAAAAGATGCCTGTTGACAACAGCCGACTGAAAGGATTCTACAAGTTATCAGTTCCAGAACGCCGAGCAAGGTTAGCCGAACTAGCAGGTCTAACTGACGAACATGTGCAAGCATGGGCAAATGCTGAGTTAGACGAGGGAGTTGCTGACAGGATGATTGAGAATGTAATCGGTAGGTATTCACTACCTATTGGAGTGGCTACTAACTTCATCATTGATGATGAACATTACTTGATTCCATTTGTTGTAGAAGAAGCAAGCGTAGTTGCAGCCGCATCAAATATGGCAAAGAGATGTCAAGCAAAAGGTGGATTCACATCTAACAATACAGATCCAGTGATGATTGGTCAGATTCAAATTGTAGGATGTGATGATCCAGAAGCTTCGAGAGAGACCATTCTATCTGCTAAGGATGAATTAATCCAAGCCTGCAATGATGTCGATCCAATATTAGTCAAATTTGGAGGCGGATGTCGTGATGTTGAGGCAAGAATTATCGAAACAATGTCTGGACCGATGGTAATTGTCCACATTCTAGTAGATTGTAGAGACGCCATGGGGGCCAATGCAGTCAATACCATGGCGGAAACAATCGCTCCACGAATAGAAGCACTATCTGGTGGGACTGTGATTCTAAGAATTATTTCCAATTTGGCAGTACACAGATTGGCGCGAGTTAGTGCAACATTCACTCCAACCGAGATGTCTACCAAGGGTGACGACCCTGAGCAGGGTTCGGAAGTAATTGACGGAGTCATTCAGGCTTACCACTTTGCTGCGGCTGATCAATTCCGTGCAACAACTCATAACAAGGGTATAATGAACGCTATTTCGCCAATAGGAATTGCTTGTGGACAGGATTGGCGAGCAATAGAGTCCGGTGCTCATTCATACTGCGCCTATGGCCATGAATATGGATCAATGACTCATTGGGAAAAGGACGAAGGGGGTAATTTAGTCGGCTCGATAGAAATTCCAATGGCTGTTGGATTAGTCGGTGGTGCAATACGAATTCACCCCGGTGCACAAGCGAATGTCGCTCTTCTTGGAATCAATTCTGCTGATGATCTAGCGAAATGCATGGCTGCTGCAGGATTGGCTCAGAACCTAGGAGCTTTGAGAGCCCTAGCAACAGTAGGAAT
>JASMAJ010000085.1 GCA_030754395.1 Candidatus Thalassarchaeaceae archaeon
GTGAGAGTTGGGGAAGTAGATCAAACAAGTTGGTCGGAGGACATCTACCCTTGGAAGAAAGGAAGTAGGGGCGTGCCATTCGTTCGGGGAATTCATTTTCGTAGTAATAATGAAGATGTTTGGATTCATCACCCCGCGTTCAATTCACAAATTAACAGCATTGCGCCGGAAAGAAAGCAAGCACTGTGGCGAGGTAGCATAGAAGCGCCCAAATTACCACGTCTTGCGTGTCAAGCAATTGTCAACGCCCAACAAACACGTCGGCTACGTTGGATTGTTCTCCCTGCTGGATCTGTTCTTGGTAATTCTGTAAACCACTTACAACTTCCAAAAGATGTCATGGAGATGTTATCTGATATTCATAATGGATATGAAGATGCTTTGCAGTGGCTATGTGATTTACTAAATTCAGAAAAACTCGATGCGTGGGCTCGTGCTTGGGCTGCAAATAACAATGTGAACAATTACGAATTAGAGTTACTACCTCTACTTTCAGGGAATTACGAAATCGGGTCGCGGCTTGCTTGAAAGCAATTAACGCTCCCTAATCCGGAACATAACTACTAGAATAGGTATTTATGATGTCACCGCCCTCGTAGTAGTCAGTAGAGGCTAATAATCTCAGCAACGCACAATTAAATGAGGAGTTTCTATGGGCATTCATCCAAAAATAGGCGTTACTGGTTTGCCGCGTTCAGGAAAAAATGCAGTAATGAAGAAAGTTGTTGAGATGTTAGAAAATGAACGGGGTCAAGAACTTAGAGGGCGAGGTGAAGACCCGAGTTCATTCCAGATTATTGGAGGTATGAAAACAATCCCAATCTTGGAAGGAACTACTAGGGTTGGTTATTCGTGTCAAAATATTCAATCAGGCGAAACTGGTACTTTTGCCCATAAAGAGATTGATTCTCGAAATCGGATTCTTGGATTGGGCATTGACCCCGATGTTATTACCGAGGTTGCAGTTCCTGCAATTCAAGATGCAATCGATAATTACGAAGTTATTGTTATTGATGAAATTGGAAAATTTTCTGTTGAATCTGAAGAATTTGTTGCTATTGTTCGTGAAGTAATTGATATTGATAAACCAACAATAATGACTCTTCACAAGAAAAGTCGGCATCCACTATTACAAGACATTAGACGGAGAGATGATTCAAGAATTCTTGAAGTTACTCCAGTTAATAGGGCCCTGCTTCCTTATAAAATACACAAAATTATTCGAGAAACTTTCTGATGTGATTACAATGGATTTCAGCCGAGAACGGCAAAAAACCGCTTCTATAATTCACACACGCTGTTTAGAGATGCTTCACGAAGATTTGGAGTGGTCTCTAACTAATTGGCCTCTACCCCCTCCACCATTATTAGACCAAGAATTACCCCTAATCAGTCCTCACTCCGCTTCTCAAGTCCTAGAACAAGCTGAAGGCCTATTCACCATTGACAAAGCTCGATTCAACAACTTGTTGGGTAATTGTAGAGAAGGGATGATACCCCATCGCCTCAGCCTCACCGCTGATCCCCAAAGAGAAGGGGAGAAATGGTTATTGAAAAGAATAGATGATGTTGCTAGAAATATCATGTTTGGAATATGTGAAGGTTGGTTAGCACTGGCTTTAGATAGAGATGCTCCAGATACAACTCGTTGGTACATTGGAATTGCACTGTTGAACGGCATCTGTCGAAAAATTGATGGCCTATCTGAAAATCAAGGATATCATATTCTTGAGAGTATCGCCTTATCTAATCCACCGGGACATTGGCCTACACGGCCTGAACCTGGACCTCAACAAGTTGATTGGAGTCAAGAAAAATATCCAACTAATCTTGAATTGAATGAGGGCTCGGGAGGAATTGATGCTGCGCATTGGTTACTTGATGTAATGGAAGAGGGTGGTGAGGAAAGACGGATTATTCTAGTAAAATGGATGAGAATAATGTTGGAAAGGCCTGTGCTAATAGAGCGAATGGCGTTGGCAAAACGGTTTGAACAAATAGTACGTTCGCAACCAGAGGTTGTTGCTGCTGAATTAGTTACTTGTGTTCCAAGATTATTAGAGGTATCACGGCATTCGGGATTATTGGTCCTGACTGCACTTCAAACTAGACAAGAACCATGTGTAAAAATGGCGGTTTCGGATATTCTTCCTTCATTATTACGCGTATCACCTGAAGAGGGGATTTCCTTGGTTGATTTCCTCGCTAAATCAGATGATATTGGAGCGAGATCTGCATCAGTAAGTGCTTTGAAAGAACTAGCAAATATCAATTCTGATGCTTTTCTTCAAAGAATAAAAAAACCAGCACAAGATTCTGAGAAAACGGTAAAACGATTATTTGTTCAAACTTGTCTTAGAGATTATCTTGAATTAGACCCCTCGGATTCACAAAAAATATTTGTCCCATTATGGATTGAAAATGATGAGGTTGCCGGAATCAGAATGAGGGAATTACTTCTAAGAATGCAAGATGTAAATACGCAATCATTCACTATCATCGCTAATAAAATTACATCAGAAGCACCAGATTCACTAAAAAAATTCTGGGATGTATTAGCAATTAGAAATGAAGAGAGAGCAAAAGCTTGGAAA
This sequence comes from Candidatus Thalassarchaeaceae archaeon, assembly GCA_030754395.1. Classification (GTDB taxonomy): domain Archaea; phylum Thermoplasmatota; class Poseidoniia; order Poseidoniales; family Thalassarchaeaceae; genus MGIIb-O1. Next base: position 2,595 of record JASMAJ010000085.1, read on the forward strand.
CATTACCTATCTGGAAATGGAACTATCCCCGAGCCTCTCCTTTGAAGCGGATGATGGATGTGGGTAAAACATGGGGGAGAAACCTGAGTGGCGATGGCAACTCGGACTTGGCTTGATTTTAGTACTCCAATCGTTCATTGAATGGGGGGCCCCTGTAGGTCCTTGGCAAGAAGAATCATTTACACGGGGCGTCATAGCACTAATTGGATTAGGTTTCATTTATGTTGCCAAATACCGCTGGCAATTTGAAACAACAGGAGTAATTCCATATTTACGATTATATCGTTGTGAACCAGAAAAAATAGTGGAGTATGCTGGTTTTGAGGCTATTTTATCACTATGTTTTGTGTTTTTACTAAGATACTTGGAAAACGCAGAAATTTCTGTTCCTGCTCCTGCACCGTTGCTTGTCTTATTATATTCCTCGCTAATTTTCCTGCACGCAATTTACGCGTGGTTGGTGATTATTGGGCCACTGAAAAATGAAGATGAGGAGGAATAAAGTGGTTATCGCTGTCCTGGCTTCCAAAAATCTAGTGGCAAAGGTTGTTCCCCTTGCATAGCACGATATGCTAGATGATCTGCTCTCTCATTCCACTTGTGTCCACGATGTGCCCGCACCCAAGTACCTGTAAGTTGGCATTGTGATGACACTTCTTCCCACAATGCCTGAACGATTTTGACTAAAGGAATGTTTGCTTTTGCTTTCCAATTTTGCTGGGCAATCTGTAAAGCGTATTGTGAATCTGCTCTAATTATTGCCTGGACAACCCCCCCATCCACTAATATCCATCTAAGGGCGTGAGCAATACCACTGAGTTCAGCAGTATTGTTGGAACCTACTTCAGCTCCAAGAAAAAGTTCCATTGTAGAATCAGTAATTACTAAGCCACTCAATTCTGTAATTACTTCACCTGAACTACTGCCTCTTTGATTATCTCCTACAACAACTACAACACCCCAACCAGCAGGGGTCTCTGCTGTTACATTTCGATTATCTTGACAAGAACCATCCACATAAATGGTATACTCTGCCGCATTAGATGCGGCAGATTTCATTCAAGCATCACTCTCCAATAACTTCGCGATACGCCGCTGCATTGAGAAGCCCATTCACCGCATCAATATCTCTTGGAACTATGCGAACAATCCAGCCTGCACCGTATGGGTCTTGATTGATTAATTCTGGGGTATCATCAAGTTCTTCATTGACTTCAGTAATATTGCCAGCAAGTGGAGCGAAAATACTTGAAACACTCTTCACCGATTCAATGCTGGAGAATTCATCCTGTTCTTCAATAATCGTCCCAACATCTGGAAGTTCGACATACACTATCTCTGTCAATGCATCTTGGGCGTGAGCAGTAATACCTACTACCAAATCATCTCCTTCAACCCTAATCCACTCGTGTTCTGCCGTGTAATACAGGTTTTCTGGTATGTCACTCATCTTCCCACCTAACTCCGCGGACAACATGTAGGGGGTCAATGTTTTCTATGAGTTTTATTCTTCTTCTTTCTCTTTAGAAGATAACAAACCCTGCTCCAAGTCTGCCCAAGCATCAGAAAGATATCCCTCATCTTGTGAATCTGAAACATCCATAGTAAGAGCCTCTCGTTGAGATGATGAGTCTGCGGCAGGAAACAACTTCAATAATGGAGAATTCACTCCTTTTTCTATACCAAGATGAAGGATATAACCAATTAGTAAAGTAAATATTGTGACGGCAGGTAATAACCAACCCATGTCGTTACTTGCTGTACAGTTGTACATATCTTCAGGACAGTCGGAAGGTGGTAAACGACCGTCTATCAAAGCGAATGCTGTTGCTAGTAATAGAGCGATTCCTAGGCCAAAAAAGAGGCGGCGAGCTACGCGGGCTGGCGCTTCCATAATTACAACGAAAGGGGCTTGACCCATCAAATCGACGGAGGGGGTACATCAAATTTGTATATTGTAAATTCCCTTTCATCATACAAATTGATGGTGGATTGAACTTCAAATGTCAAGTTCAATATTGAGATTTTGGATCAATTCCTTGTATCTATTACGGATTGTC
>JASMAJ010000086.1 GCA_030754395.1 Candidatus Thalassarchaeaceae archaeon
ATGAGTCGAATTTTATGTAGGAGTTCCGAATCATTGATACCTTCAATTTGAGCAATGCTAGACAAAGCATCTGGCATCAAGAAAATCAGGTGAATCTGACGAATTCGTTCAACTACGTGACCCCACGACTCGGCCAATCTACTAGAATCATCAGGCATATCTACAATCATAGCCACACGAGGCCCTTCAAATTCGGCAAAGGTCATACCGGCCCCTTGAGCACTACGAGCGGAATCACCCAAAACAACGGTAGAAGATGAAAGCAATAACCAGTGAGCGCCCTCTAATCTCCCTCTCCAGTCAATCTCACCATGATTAAAATCTGATAAATCAGCAATCTCGACTCGATCAATCGCTGCTGAATGGGTCAAGTCAACCACTTTATTGACACATTCTCCTCCGAATGCAACAACACGAACATCAGTTTGCATTCAATCTACCTTCCAGCGTAGAAGAGCTAGCGCGCCACCCATTCCAATCAATTGCTGACCGGCGTCATGGTCGATTGAAGACTGGATTATTTCACCGCGACTAGTTTCTGTGTGGGAACAAATATTATCCCAGCGATTGCGAATTTCAGTATCTTGAGACCTCAATAAGGATGCATCGATGATAAGAGATTCAATCGCCCCTTGCTCTGCAGCATCTGCAATAGATACCGATCCATAGGCTACTGCGCCACCTGTGGATATTCTCTTCATTCCTTCTTCTATAGCACGAACCTGACGAACAAGTTCATGTTCGCCTAGTACTGAATCCGCAGCACCTTCTGCAAGAACTTCATTGGCTGCGGAACGACCTCCTATCGAGGTGGCTGCGTTGAGAATCTGGTTTTGCGCACCAAGGGCTCTTAACATGGCCTCAAATTGCTCACGAGCCATACCCGGGCCGCAAATTACCAGAGGCATTTGGTCAGGAAAAACGAGTTTAGTTTCACGGGCAACACGCTCAAAGAATCCTCGACGCACACTTGTTGAATCATCGGCTTTCTTACCCCCACCACGCATGGAGAATTGTGAAACGTCTCGTATTCCGTGAGCAGCAACTTCGAAGATTAGTACCTCATCATTTTCTACAACAATTAATCCCGATTTGGGTTGATTTCCAGCAGCAAGAGCAGTTTTTATTAGAGCGCGGTCAACATTAGGAAGACCTCCTTCAAATGAAATCTCAACTTCATCATGTGATGAAACGATGTGAGTATGGTGAGAACCAATGTCTATCTTTGCTTCAGTAATAACACCGTGAACTCTTAGGTTATCGGTGAAGGGTTGGAATGAGGTTTCACCAACTTCTATCTCAATCCACATGGGCTTTCTCTCAGCAGATTTCGCTCGGCCGCCTTCCTGGGTTCCTGTGGTCGAGTCACGGCGATGAGAAAGCATACCCATAATTGCACCAGGACGACAAATTTGGGTGAGAACCCAAAGGTCATCGGAATTATCGATGCGGATTCTGACCCCTTCGTCCGAGGCCTTCAATTGTCGCAATTTCTCACTTCCATCAGCTGAAGACACCAGTCAATTGACCGTCTTCGTCCATGTCCATATCCATGGCTGCAGGTCTTATTGGAAGACCCGGCATTGTCATCATCGAACCACAAATGGCGACAATGAAACCTGCGCCTGAATTAAGGCGTAATTCTCGAATTGGTATTGTAAATCCAGTTGGTGCACCCAGTTCAGAGGACTCATGACTGAACGAATATTGAGTCTTAGCCATACACACTGGCAATGTGTCCATTCCCCAATTACGCAATGATTCTAACATCTTGTGAGCTTGTGAGGAAAAATCAACTGTATGAGCACCGTAAACATTAGTTGCGACACGCAGAATTGTCTGTTCTGCAGGTAGTCCTGATGGAACCAACGGAGTATATGGCCGACCTGCCTCATCATGAGCAGCACAAGCCTCTACGACAGCATCAGCGAGTTGTGAAGCACCATCACCACCATTCCCATGACCTTCGAAAAGAACAACTTGACGAGCACCAGCACTGACCGCCTCTTCGTGGATTGCTTCAATTTCAGCATCTGTGTCACTAGAGAAGCGATTTATCGAGACGATTACTGGAATCCCTGTCGAGGATAGATTTCGGACATGCCGGCGTAGGTTACTGGCGGCTCCGGCACGAGTAGCCTCAACATTTTCTGCTTCCAATTCCTCTTTTGGAGGACGCTTACCTCCACCTGTAGAGAATCCACCACCATGTAATTTCATAGAACGTACTGTCACATTGAGGACTAGGCAATCCGGTACTTTTCCAGCAGCCTGAGCCTTAATCTGCAGAGCCTTCTCTGCACCCATATCTGCGCCAAAACCGGCCTCAGTGACCACATAATCAGCACATGAAAGAGCTAATCGGTCGGCTATAATTGAAGAATTACCATGTGCGATATTAGCAAAAGGGCCACCATGAATAAAGGCAGGATCGCCTTCTAGGGTTTGAACTAGATTTGGCAATAGTGCGTTGCGCAGGAGTAGCGCCATTGCACCAGCACAGCCTAAGTCATCGGCGGTAACAATCTGATTTGACTTAGAGACACCTATTGCAATGCGACCTAGACGGGCTCGCAAATCTGTGTAATCTTTGGAAAGAACGAGAATCGCCATGACCTCGCTTGCTGCAGTGATATCAAAGCGGTCTGTTCTGACTATCCCGTTGGCCTTTCCACCCAATCCAATGGTAACTTCGCGTAAACTTCTGTCATTCATATCGATGACACGAGGCCAAAGAATCTGATTTAGATCAAAATTCAATTTATTTCCTCTATGCAAATGGTTGTCTAGCATGGCCGAGCATAGATTGTGAGCCATTGTAACTGCGTGAAGATCGCCAGTGAAATGTAGATTGATTTCTTCCATAGGAAGAACTTGAGAATAACCACCGCCAGCAGCCCCACCTTTGATTCCGAAAACAGGACCCATTGATGGTTCACGAATTACACAAGTTGCATTGTGACCTCGACGGTTCAAACCTTGGTTAAGTCCAATTGTGGTAACGGTCTTTCCTTCCCCAAACGGCGTTGGATTGACACTTGTCACCAAAATCAAGAATCCTTGCTTGCCATTGGAGGCCTCCTTGAGTCGGTCCCACGATACCTTAGCCACAGATGGACCTTGTAAAATCAAGTCACTGCGCTCCAATTTCAGCCTTGCGGCCACATCTTCAATTGGGCGAAGTGTGGCCTTTCGGGCGATATCCAAGTCGCTGTCCATCAGTCGTTGGGCCAGCGCAGCCGACTTGAAACCTTCATTTCATAGAATTCCGAGGGCTACATAGTGCCAGCACCTGCTTACTGGGGTATCGCGGGATTTCCCATCTCTCACTCCCTTACGCCCAGACTCTTCGAGATTGTAGGTAATCATCTAGGAATGAAAGGGGCACAAAGCACCTTCATTGAGGCAAATTCAATCGAAGAATTTGAAGATAATATTAGTGAATTGAAAGGAGACCTATGGTTCAGTTGTACCGCTCCTCTGAAGCACTCACCGCAGGCACGTCTAGGAGTTGAGGGGCCAGAGGGCGTGAATGCAATCAATCAACTGATGCGAACAGACGGAGTTTGGACTGGAACTAGTACAGATGGATTGGGATTTGTTGCTGCATGTCGTCATATTGGAATCGAGCCAAATGGTTCGATTCTGAGGATTCGTGGCGGCGGTTCAGCAGCTCGTTCCATTGCTGCTGTTTGGGCTGCTGAAGGTGGCAAAATCATTCCAGAAGAAGGGCGACGCGCACTAATCGGCGGACCTTGGGATGAAGCAATAGTTGAGTTCGGGAATGCAACTTTGGCAATCGATCTAGATGCTGCTGCTGGAGGGGGAGATTCTGTTCAACTGGAAGCAGAACAGCAGGTTTCGATATCCTATGGAGATGATGCGAGTTATGATGAATTCGCAGTAATAATGGTCGCTGCTCAGCATTTAGAGGCTTGGAAGCATCTCTATGCTCCTGAAAGAGCAGCGGATTTACCCTCATTATCACACCTCCTCGAAAGGCTCTCTAGTTTCAATTAAATTTAGAATTAGCAATGGTGCAATAAGCAGCCACCAAGTAATCAATGAACCTGGTCCGATAGTTAATTCTCCATCGAATCCAATCAATGATTCATATCCCGGCTCACCTTCTACTGGAGCATTTTCAATGATATTTTCTCTATCCTCCTCATCTAGCAGGCCAAGATCGAATCCCATAGACTCGTAAGTGAATTTTATCCCATTCAAAGAGATTCCAAACCCACTATCTTGTTGGAAATGAGCAAATTGATTGACTTCAACAGTTTCTTGAGTATTGGTGTCGAATCCTCCGGTTGAGGATTCACCGCCACTCTCATTTCCACCTGAAATTCCAAAATCTGTGGCTATCGCTAAAGGAATAGCAATTAGAATAATCGAGATTCCAATTAACCAAGTAGCAACAGTAGCAATTTTAACTGAGCGAATTGGACGTACAAGTGACAGACAAAAAACTGCGAACATTACTAACATTGTCAATTTCAGAAATCCCCTAGTCATATCAAGACAAGACCCTGAGCAGGCTTGATTGTCTGATGTTGATTCCTCTGAGTCATCGCCTGTCGAACCACTAGAATTGTTTTCAGAATCTGTTTGTTCAGGCGATACATTCTCTCGATTAACCCAGTATAGT
>JASMAJ010000087.1 GCA_030754395.1 Candidatus Thalassarchaeaceae archaeon
ACAAATCGCACAATCTCAACTGTTCATTCAGTAACCCCTTTCCTTCAGGTCCGAAAACCAAAGCAACCTTACCATCCACATCTGAAAGCCGGTTAGGTAATTCATCGGGGAGTAAGAAGTGCCTCATTACTGTCTTATCGCCGTCTTCTCTCTTACCTGAGGTCCCTATGACTACAGAACAATCAGATACTGCTTCTTCCAAACTATCACTGACTTGGGTATTTTCAAGAACTATCTGAGCATTCTTTGCTCTTTTCCTTGTTTCTTCAGACCAAATGCCATTTCTTCCAACTACTCTCAAGTCAGTAATGCCGAAATTCATAATTGAGCGCGCGACAGCTCCAATGTTCCCATCATGCATTGGTTCGACGAGGACTATGCAAACACGTGATTGATGTTCGGGAAGAGAAATCTCTGCACGTCCACCCATTCGAACCACACCTGTGGAATAGGAATGTACTGATTAGGTAAGCGGAATTAATCAGTACGACGTTGGATGTAACGAGTGACGTAGCCAGCAATCCAGTTGCGCATCCTCTTGGTTCCAATAGTATCAGCATCTGTGTATTCGGTCACAAGATGCTTATTTGTTTCGAAATCTGCAGTAAACTTATCTGGATAAATTTCCAGTAATCGAAGAGCTCTGGTTTTGATAAAAGACGGTCTAATATTTCCCATAATCAATCCTCCGCAAGTTTCACTTCAAGAGGAAATCCCTCTTCACGAGTACAAACAATTCGAATTTTACGAGGAGGTTTCTGCATACCTCGCGCCCAAATTACTTCGTTAACAGCTTGATCTATCCAAATTTCTTCATCCTCTTGGATTTTCATATGCTGAGATACATGCTTCTTGATTTCTACAATAGCACGATTGGCTCTCTTAGTTCGAGGGACATTCCAAGCCGCTCGGAGAGGTACAGTCATTTCCTTAACTTCAGTCACTTGAATCACCTTTGTAGTTTTGAGCGTCTCCAATGATGGCGCTTTGGATGAGATACAGTGTTACGGTTAGTACGAAGCATGACCCAAACTGGAACTCTTCGGTTCTGCTTAGTCACCTTATTGAGGCGCTGTTTCTTAGCGAATGGTTTGTGTCTTGCCATTATTACACCTCAGTAACGAGCTAATCCTGGGTACTTTTCTTCAGCAGCGCCACGAACTGAGTGAGCAACATCGTCTAGTAACGACTGCCCAGCTGGAGTGATTACTTTGCCGAGATTCACTTCACGGATATTGGTTGAATTAACAATTAGGCCGGCAGAAGTTAATTGCTGAAGAACGGTTCTTGCAATCTTGCGAGAACCTGCTACTGCTCTGTTAGGCTTTACACCACGGTCCTTGGGGCCACCAAAATGTTGAGCCATGTGGTTAGCACCGATAGGCCCCTTCAAGGCTACTTTCCTTAGTACCGCAGCCGAGCGAATGAACCACCAATTTTCTTGGTCGGGTGTCCTCTCTCGATGAGTTCCAGTTTTTACAAACTCGGCCCAATCTGGGGCGTTGATCGCATCGTTACCCTCAAGTCTCTGAGAGAGTTCTTCGATCAATAGATCGGCTGGGACATCATGGTATGTGGTCATATAGTCACCTTGTAGCGACCGGCCGACCTTGAGGCTGTATTTAACCGTGATGACATAGTATGGAAAACAAGAGGCAGGGAGTGTCACTCTTAGAGCCCCCACATAGAGTTCAAACCATCTAGGCTGGTCGACACTTCATGAAGAAGTCGCTATCGCGAAATCCGAACATGCTTCGAACCATGATCGGGCTAGGAGTTGTTTTAATTCTCGTGTTAGCATTTGCAGTACACAAGAATACAATGAATTCAGAATACTACAGATATGATACTTCAAATTCAGCAAATACATTAGTCTTAGAACAAACAGAAGAAAACCTTTCTACATGGATAGTAACGACTAATTCCGCTATAACTTGGATAAACATTACAGTAGGAAATGCTCCAATCGATTCAGAAATTACTGTTACATCTTCCAGTACTGTTTGGTATTACTCGGAATTATTAGGCGCTGAAGGTAATGAGATGTTTAACTGTAAAGAGTTCGATTCAGTTTCCGAGTCATGTTCGGAAGCATACTCGCACAAACAAATTATTGATTCAGAAGAAAAAGTCATGCGAGGTCGGTTATCATTGAACCTTCCCATAGAAGGAATTGGCTATGTTAACGCAGACAGCCCCGAGACAGCAGAAGAAGAAACACGAAACCTAATCACTTCAGAAACAGTGTTGACTACATGGACTATTTCAATAACTGATGAAAATGAAGAAGTGATTTCTTCCGAGGGAATAGAAATTTCCATGATTGTTGTAGAACATGAGTTTATCTCAGTAGAAGAATTCAAATTAGATCCTGTGCAAGAAACACTGTACAGTTTAGCCACATTGATAGGGTGCTTTGGCTTATTGATTCTATTACCTATGATTGCTTATTTCGCGGGTGTATGGAAAGAGCGACTTGAAGAAGAAAAAAGAGAAGGAGAACCAGCACCTAAGGAATGATTCAATAATCATAGTCTAAGAAATCTTATCCACAAAATCTCACGCGACGTAAACATGGATGGGGTATTGCCGAGTCTTTCCGAGGCTAATGAATTAGTTCGAGGCAATAAATTACGTGAGGCAAAAGAGGCATTTGATGGCATCCTTGAGAGGGAACCAGAGAATTTTGCTGCATGGTATGGATTAGGGGTAACTGCTAACTTATTGAATGAAAATAGTGCATCCATTTTTGCTTTTGAGAAAGTATTAGAGTTTAATCAATATCATGCACCAAGTGCTGCGAACTTGGCATTTTTATATTCGGAGATTAATCTAGAAAAGTCGAAGAAATTTGCAAAAATTGCTTTGGAACTAGGATTAGATAGTAATGAACTAAGAGAACTAGAGAGTAAAGAGTTAGAATCGGAAATACCGTTAATTACAGCCTCACCTATAGATGAAGATGAAAATCGTCTTGATTCTATTTCGATTCTAATTGAAAAGAATGAATTCGAGGAGGCTTTGGAAATAATTACACCCATCCTTGAATCGGGCGAACAACATTCAGCTGAATTATGGGCTACCTGTTCTCTTTGCTTAGTGAGGCTAGGACTCTTTTCAGATGCCTTGGATTCTGTAAAATATGCCCTATCAATTGATTCGAGCAATGATCTGGCAATCGAGTTACAAAATGAAATTCTATCAAATATTGATACAGAAGAAAATGATGAAGGAGAAGATCTCTCTGAAGATGATTCCGGAAAAATAAATGAAGAGTTAGATGAAGAGGAAACATTAGAGGAAGAAAATGATAGTGAAATTATTGCGCTAGAGGATTCCTATGTCGTATTAGTGAAAAATGCACGAAATTACTCAGAAAATGGCAATCACGCCTCTTCTGTACAAGCTTGGAAGAGAATTATCGAAGAATTCGGTTCAAAGAGTGAATCATGGTATGGTATGGCCGATGCTCTAGAAGCGGCAGGTCATTTTGAAAAGGCAAAACAATGTAGAAATAAAGGCGATGAATTGAATTCAGACGTGAAGAAAAATAATCAGGATACTAGTTCAGAAGTAGATCTAGTCGCTGCAGCAAAAGATGCAGAAGAGATTATGGTAGAAGAGCCTAAACCCGATACGGACATCAATATCTCAATTGAATGGTACAATAAAGGATTAGTGTTATTAGGTGAAAATAAGAATTCTGAATCTCTAAACTGTTTTGATAAATCAATCTCATTGACGCCGAGAACAGAAATAGAGCTTAGAGTTAAGTCATACAATGGAAGAGGGCATGCTCTTCATCAACTCGGAGAATACGCAGAGAGCATTCAATCATACCATCAAGCTATTTCATTAGCACCAAAAATGGTTAATGGAAGAACTCTGTATAATATGGGTTCATCATATGCTGCTTTGGAACATTTTCATGATGCACTCCGCTGCTTTGAACAGGCACTAGAAAGAGACTTGGAATCTGAAGATGTACGATTATGTAAAAATCAAATTAACAGATGTAAACTATTACTAAAAGAAATTCAAAAGAATTCCTAATTAGAATCTGTTAATTTCTCTATTGAAACTGCCTGCACTTTGTATTCTGGACAGAATGTGTAACCATCGGCTGAGGAAGAGAGGACACTATTGACGCCAATATCTGGGAAATGGAATGTTGTGAATAAATTACCTCGCCTTACTGTTGTAACAACTTTAGCAGTGATTTTGACACGGTTCCGAGGACTAGAAAGCCACAGAACATCGCCACTGGAAATTCCTAGTGGTTCAGCATCTTCGTTGTTAATTTCAAGATAATCAGAATCTAGAAATTTCATCAATCCGGTACGACGTGTTTGTGTGCCTGAGTTGTATTGGAATAGATTTCGCCCCGTAACTAATATGAACGGGAATTCATCTGAAGGCTGTTCATTAGGTTCAATAAATTCAGGGGCAGCAAAATGCCCTAATCCTCGGCTAAATTGATCTGAATGCATGACTGAAGTCCCAGGGTGTCCAGCATTAGGAGCTGGCCACTGAACTGCCTCTGGAGATTCAAGACGCGCATAATTAATTCCTCTAAAGTTCGGAGTAAGACTGGCCAATTCATCCCATACATCAGAAGGACTCGGGCCTGCAAGAATATCATGAC
>JASMAJ010000088.1:0-4332 GCA_030754395.1 Candidatus Thalassarchaeaceae archaeon
AGATGAGAAACATCTTGACGCTCCCATTCCCTTTCCGTAGACCCAATTTCCAAGTATAATGTAGGTCGAGTAAATATTGGCCCATGGTGAGTAGTTTCAAGAATGACTTCAAACTCATCTGCCAGAGAGGATTTTGAAACCTCGTGTTGTAATTGTTTGAAAATCGCTGAAAACCTAGGTGAAGGGGGGACTGCTAAGCCTTTCATGCCTCCTGCAAAAGCAGTCTCTCCGTGAGGTATTTCTCCTGGAACTCCTATTGCATGTACGGAAAGAGAAGGGCGTCCACTTTTTGCCGAGTGTCGAGATAAAACAAGTACTTCTTCAACAATAACATTGCAAACCTTTTCGTGTATTTCATCTAATCCATCTGCATGGATATGGAGCTCTTCGATTAGTAGAATATGAATCGGATATTCCCTATGCACATTCACTATACCATGTTCGCACTCCTCTGAATCTGACCAAACCCCTAAAGAAAGCACTGCTTGATGGAGATTCATCGAGGCAGAGTCTTTCCTTGATGCAAACAGAAGGGTGACCATGAGCCGTGGATTCAATAGAACAACTTGAAGTCATCCTACCACAGGTTCAAACGCAAGTTGAATCTGAAGACAACTGTGGACACCACACTTCCCTTCACACCTCTACGAATAGATTCTGGAGAACATTCAAGCGTCATTATTGGAACTCTAGGAGAAATTTGTAAACTTCGAGATAACACAAAGGTAGAAGATTTTGTCAAACCATTTCCGGCTCAAATCACTTCAGGAGTAGTTTTGGAGAATCGCTGGGTGGGAACGTGGGTTGATCATGAACTCAAACATGCTCGAATGGCTGCATTGACACTTGATGGCGAATGGCAAAATGGAATTGGAAGAGAAGCAATTCGGAAAGGAATTAAACAATCTTTAGATTATGACCCGAATGGAGCGATTTGGTCTCAATCCCTTGATTCCGAACCCATGGCATTAAACAAAGTGAACTCTGGATTCTGCTTTTCCATCTTGGGACGTGGAATTTACCACATGGATGCTGATTCGAATGAAATATGGCGAGTACCAATTCCTGATGAATTGACATTCAACCGATTAATTTCAATCAATGAATCGGATGGTCAATTGTATTTATTCTATGAAAATGGCAGCGTCATTATTCTTGACAAAGAAGATGGTGGTTTTATCGAAAATCACAAAATCCGGATTAATAATAAAATTGAGAAAGTATTCCATCACCAAAATAAATTTCTAATTGCGATGGCTACAGGAGGATTTTCTATTCTTGAAGAATTCAATTCAACACCATCCACATACAGAACACCGGGCCCGATTTTCGATGCAAAATTTCGCGACTCCGGCTGGATTTGGACAGGATGGAGGCACGATGGGCAAGAAAATAATGGGAAAATTAAGACATCTCGGCGAAGAGATATTGGTGTTGCAATATTAAATGAGAGAATTCTCAGTAATGATGGCAAGTGGTCTGACTTCTTAGAGTGAATTACTCATTTGAGGCAGTGAATCCACATTTCCCACAGGTCTTTCGATTAGAATGAACACCTAAGAAAACGCCAGGTCCACAAGTTGGACAACTATCCGCTCGGACAAGTTCGTCACCCTCAATCTTGTACTTTGACCACTTCGCATTTGCGTTAGGACTATCTGACATTATTCGTCACCCCCCTCGGAATCTTCTTCTGAGGTTTCTTCAACAGACTCTTTGGAAGGAGCTTCGACCTTCTCTGTCTTTTTTGAACCATGTAAGGATTCATGACGGGAATGAACATAATCCGGCTCTAGTGTAGCAGATTCAGAGTCAGCATAAATTAAGGCAAGGCCAGTAGTTTGAGGCCTTCCGAAGCGCGTATTTACGTCCTTAACGAAAGTCAATTCTCTCTTTGAACCGGGCTCCGCCTTGGCTGCTGCTGCAACCATATCGGACAAACTTGGAGTTGCTCCACTAGTATGCTCCCAGCGGAACTGAAGTTCTACTCTATTCAGTAATGGATTTTCTTTTCGACTAATAATTTCCATAATAATTCCTCAATTAACGGATGTTTACCTTCAAAGCATATGAACCGGGGTCAGTGATATTCAATCGCTGAGCGACCTCAGATCTCTCCGGTTGTAGAATAACAACATATCCGGACCAATCAGTAGTGACTGGAGCAGAAGGACAATGATGACATTGTACTGGATCATTCTTACTGGGTGGATCAGGAAGAATACGATTACATTCGCCACATGCAAATGGGACTTTTGCCATTTCATGCACCTCGAGTCAACCAATCGTGAGCACCTAGACCAGACATCTTACAATTCAATCCAATCTTACTAGATCGGGGGTCATTCTGATTTATTGCCTTTGAAACAATTCGAGATCGTACATAAGAACCCTCTTCGATATGCTTTCCTGTTTGTGAACCTTCTATTCTTCGAATCCCCATGTTTACTTGGATTGGTTCATCAAGAATTTGAGATTTGTGTAGTAAAGCCTCGATTGGGCCAATGCGAATGAAGGCCCCATATTCAGATACCTCTGAGACAGCCCCATCTACGACTTCATTGGCTTCCATCGTGAAATGTAACGCCTTGAATCGAACACGCTGGTAAATTGCACCATCACCATGGATAATTTTTCCACGACCAACAGTCTCATGCCCAAAAGTAAGCAATGTATAATGCTCGTCTTCGTCAAATCTTCCTTCAAAGGCTGCATGTGCCAATTCGTCAATATGATCTTCCAATTTTCTATCTTTACGGATGTATTCAGCAGGTATGCGAATAGTATCCTCCATCGTTATGAGGCTGTACATCTTTTTTCCTCCAATCGCCGGACCGCTCCGAGTTCAGTCGGAGGAAAGGCAGTTTAACCCTCCCGTCCCTCATCGGCTGTGCCTCCAGAGGAGAGGTCCGTGCGACTCGGCGACATGCGTCTCCCGTATAAGCACAACGGAAATTATTCCTGTCCGAAAAATCGATGGCGAAATGCAAATACTCATCAGACCTACGGTCTGAATGATAGTCTATCCCGAATGTTCAAGTGGGCTGCAAAGCGGAAGTAACTTCCTGATGACCATGCGGAGCGGACCTTCATTAGTCCATAATCAACGTTCCACTATAGTTGTGGTTTCAATTATGATTATTCTTAGTCTGTCTCCTTTGATGATTAATAATCAAGAAAAAACGAATTTATCAACTTCGATGAAATATACTGAAGAATCACGGACAGCAGGTGTAGAACCTTGGAATGGAACCGATCAGCCTTGGCCCCAATCTGGTAAGAATCCAGAAAGAATGTCAGTAGCTCCACCTCATTCACCAAGCGGAGGGGCAGGAATGGCATCCCCCTCGGATGCCTCCGAATTATACTCAATTGTTGACCCGACTGTAAATTGGGTTTATGGGTCATATTCGTTATCTACTGACTCTTTATCAACGCCTATTGCCGATTTATCTAATCAGATTACTACAGAACCGGATGCCGAAGAAAGATGTGGTGGGAGTTCTCTATTTGCCATAATAGTCCAGACTGTAGTTGTAGGAGGTTCAGACCATAGCATCCTGAGAATCATTGAAGGAGAGGATGCAGACCTAGCCTGGGAAGTGGACTTAGGTTCCACAGAGATGGTTAAAGCATCTCCTCTTGTTGTTGATATGAACGATGACGGAGTACAAGAAATACTAGTTGTTTACGACGCAGCAGGGACCTTACATGTAGATGCGTGGTCACCTCAACTTCAGTGCTCAGTAACCGGTTGGTCGGCCTCAGGTTCACATTCTTCGGAATTGCTTTGGACTTTCACAGATGAAACTTTGAGAATTAGTATTAATGGACCCTATACTGCAATTGATGGACATAAACCAACCGCTCAACCATTGCTAGCAGATCTCGATTTAGATGGTGATGCAGAATTGGTAATTGCTGCAATACATGAAGTAAGTGAGGACATTGTCGTCATCGCTCTTCCTCTCGGAGTAAATGGAGAGCCTACTCCAATATGGCAGTCTACCTTGCAAGATGGAACACACCCCTCTGACCCAGCCTTTGCAATAGTTGATGAAAATACTGGATATGTTGTTCTGACTACTACTGAGGCATCTAATGGCGCCATGTGGGTTTGGAAATTAGATTCAGATAATGGCGACCAGAAATGGGATGGCCTTCTACTACCTAATAATTTAGGTGGAACCGATTCAGATGTACCTCACATTCGATTGCCAGGACCTATTGTTGCAGAATTAGACAGCAGCACATCAGGTCCAGAAATTGTAGTCACAATTCCCGCCGACCCTGATGGTTCAAGTGATGTCTTAGGGGCTCAATTTCGAGGAC
>JASMAJ010000088.1:4342-4612 GCA_030754395.1 Candidatus Thalassarchaeaceae archaeon
CTGAATCTAGATGATGGAAATGAACTTTGGTCATTTGAAGCAGTAAATGGCTATGCAGATGCGCCACCAGTATTGATTGATTCAGATAATGATGGTACTCAGGATAGAGCATGCTGGGTCACTTGGCACCAAACAACATTCGATCGACATGGCCAAGCCGGCTGTCATGACTTATCTACAACCACACCTCAACTAGAATGGTACCACGACTTAGAACGAACCAGTGGTAATCTAAACGATGAGATTGCTGTTTCTCAACCAATCTGGATG
>JASMAJ010000089.1 GCA_030754395.1 Candidatus Thalassarchaeaceae archaeon
TTCGTGGGATGGTGGCGAATCTTGGGAGAATAATGATTACAATTTGAATGGAACTGCTAGTGAACTAGAGGAATGGGAATGGCACTCTAGTGGTGTTCACGATCTTCTTGTGGTGAACATACGGTATCAATCTTCAGAAGGGCCTGATGTAGATCTGGCATATCATGTCAGAGGCTTCTCAGAATCTCTTGAACCAGACATCAAGGTTTACCTTGGTTTAGGCGATCTTGATTCAACATCGGGTGCTGGAAATGATATTCGCTTTGACTTCGCGAGTATGGGTATTCTACCAGATGGTGGTGCCTTCATCGCTTATCATGATTCATCTGATCCAGACCCCCTATTTGGGGTCGAATTGATGTTGCCGACTGAATACGGCACACATATTACAGCCATGTGAGGGGTGCCGATGGAGAATGTATTAGATTTCGAATATAATGTTAAGAAGGATTGGCGTGAGAAAGTTCACGAGGTTATTTTCGAGGCGGATACGACGTCTGGAAAGATATTCGATGTCGGACTTCTAATCTCAATTCTTGCATCTGTGGTAGTTGTATCTCTGGAGAGCGTTGCTTCAATCGATGCCGAATATCATAGTGAATTGGTAATAGCTGAATGGTTTTTCACTATTTTATTCTCTATTGAGTATGTACTAAGAATAGTTTCAGTCAAAAAACCAACTGCCTACATGACCTCTTTATTCGGAATAGTGGATCTATTAGCGATTGCACCTACATATCTGAGTTTATTCATCCCAGGAGCACACAACCTTCTGGTGATTAGAGCACTACGTCTTCTACGTGTTTTCCGCGTTTTCAAGTTAGGGCGTTATCTCGGTGAAGCAGCAGTTCTAAAGAAGGCAATTTCACAGTCGAAATCAAGAATTATTGTTTTCTTGTCAACCGTATTTGTATTGTGCATACTTTCCGGCGCTGCCATGTATATGCTCGAAGGGCCTGAAAATGGATTTACATCTATCCCTCAGTCTGTTTATTGGGCAATTGTGACACTGACTAGTACTGGTTATGGAGATACAGTTCCACTCACAGCATTAGGTAAATCGGTTGCAGTTTTCATAATGATAATGGGTTACTCATTGATTATCGTACCAACTGGAATTCTAACGAATGAAATTGTCAAAACTGGACCTGTAAGTACGCAGGCATGCCCTTCTTGCTCACGTGAAGGTCATGATATTGATGCTAATAATTGTAAATTCTGTGGTTCAGAACTCTGACTATTCAATCAAGATACTGAGAAATGAACTTCAATGCCATCTACGTTGAATGAGTCAATGCCTGCAGGAGGCGAATCAAGGCTTAATTCAGCACCAGTTGCACGAGTTTCATTAACTAGATGATTCCAATCATTTTGCGAAATTTCAGGTGCATTTTCATCTAACCAAACCGTTAACTCGATGTTTGCTTCCATTTCCAAATTAAGTTCTTTTCTCTTAGCCTGTATGCGGCGAATAATATCTCTAGTCAGGCCTTTGGATATCAACTGATTATCAAGACTCATGTCTAGTACTAGAGACACATCTCCAACGTCATCATCTGATATTGTTGAAGCAGCAAAACCATCCTTCTCGACATATCTAATTTCTATATCTTCCATTGTGATATCATATCCTTCGAGGATGCAAATTCCTGCATCAATCTCTAGAAGTATATTATCCGGATCGGCTTGAGCTAAAAGGTCCAAAACTGCAGGTAGGTCTTGTCTACATTTACTACCTAATGCCTTACGATTTGGCTCGATTACCATGCGTTGGAAGCGCTCAAGATTTTCTTCCGCAGTCAATACTTCTACATTCAATTCATCGGCAAGAATATCGTGGAATCTCGAAATATCAGGTCCACCTACAATCCAACCAGAACGGCACGGCAAACGCTGTCTGCGATTAGCCTCAACTCGGACTCTTCGTCCAGTTTCGGCAAGTGTTCTAACCAGAGCCATTTCTTGCTCAAGAGCCCAGTTTTGAGGAGGGAGTGTCGATTCAACAAGTTTGGAACCAACCGGCCAGTCTGCAAGATGAACAGTGGTTCCTGTTAAGTCTCGGTGGATCTGATCAGGCATGAATGGAGCTACTGGAGCCATCAATTTACAGACAGTTAGTAGAACTTCATGAAGGGTATGTTGACAAGAACGTTTGTCCGAAGAATCTGCTTCATCCCAAAGTCTCCTACGACTTCTTCGAACATACCAATTTGAGAGGTCGTTAACAACGAATGTCTCAAGGTCTCTACCTGCCTTATGGAAATCCCATGCAACAAATTGGTCTTGGTAATCTTGTGCTACTGAATGTAATCTTGAGAGAATCCAGCGATCTAGAGGGCTGCGCTCAGCAACCGGAACATATCCACTTTCATCATCTGGGTCAAATCCATCCAGTGCTGCGTATTCTGAGTGGAAGCGGTGGACATTCCATAGAGTGAGGAACATCTTTGCGTAGGATTCTCTAACCCCATTAGGGTCAAAGTTAGTTGGTGACCAAGGTGCACTTTGTGTCATCATATACCATCGGATTGAATCTGAACCCTCCTTGTTGAAATGATCCCATGGATTGACTACATTTCCACGTGACTTCGACATTTTCTTACCATCCTTGTCTAAGATATGGCCTAGGGACAGACATCTTCGATAACTAATGCTGTCGAAAACTGTAGTTGAGACTGCCAATAAGGAGTAGAACCAGCCACGAGTCTGGTCTACTGCTTCACAGATGTAGTCAACAGGGAAGCTCCCGTCAAACTTGTCAGTGTTTTCAAACGGGTAATGCCATTGTGCAAATGACGCACAGCCCGAGTCGAACCAACAGTCCATCACATATGGTTCGCGTACCATCTCACCTGAGCAGCCATTTGATGGGCAATTCAGTTTGACGTCGTCGACGTAGGGGCGATGTAGTTCAGGAGGCATTTCAGAGTCTGCGGTCTTCATTTCTTCCATCTCTGCGATACTGCCTATACAGTGTTCTGTCTCGCAGTCTGGACAAATCCATACTGGAATTGGTGTACCCCAGTAACGTTCTCGACTAATGGCCCAATCTTTGATGTTAGAGAGCCATTCTCCCATTCTCTTTTCTCCAGTCCAAGATGGAGCCCACTCAACTTCAGAGTTATACTGTGTAATTTGCTCTTTTACAGCAGTCATCTTAACAAACCAACTATCCATTGCATAGTAAAGAAGTGGATGATCAGTTCGCCAACAATGTGGGTAATCGTGTGTGTAAATATGTTCACGGTAAAGTTTGTTCTCATCAGTTAGTAAATCGATAATATCCTCGTCACAATCTTTGACGTATCGGCCATCTAATTGACTATGAGTTCCTTTGACAAAGCGCCCATCTATTCCAACGGTATGCTGGGCTGGAAATCCTTCTTTCATTCCTAGATTGTAGTCATCCTCTCCATACATAACAGCAGTATGGACAACTCCGGTTCCGTCACTAGTAGTGACAAAATCTGCTCCAACAATTGTCCAAGCAGAGGGATGGTTAGTACCGTCGATTGCATCTGGGAATAATGGGACATAGGATTTTCCGACTAAATCAGATCCCGAGATTTCTTCAATAATATCAGCCTGATGACGTAATACTGCTCCCATCAAATCCTTTGCTAGAATAACTTCCTCATCAACAACTGCACCCCCTCGCCCTTCCCACGAATCAGAGGGCGGTGCCGTAATCCTAACTCGAACATATGTGACATCAGGTCCCACTGCAAGCCCTACATTACCCGGTAGTGTCCATGGGGTTGTAGTCCAAGCAAGGACTGATGCGTTTTCATCAGCCAGTTTGAATTTTACGAAAACGGCAGGCTCTGCTACTTCTTTGTAACCTAGAGCCACTTCATGACTAGAGTAACTAGTTCCAGTTTGTGGGCAGTAAGGCAATACTTTGTGACCTCTGAAGAGAAGTCCCTTGTCGAACATTTGTTTGAGTGACCACCATGCTGATTCGATATATTCGTCATGTAAGGTGACATATGGGTCATCTAGATCGACCCAGAACCCCATGCGTTCTGTCATTTCTCTCCAAGCGGCCTCATATGTCCAGACACTTTCCTTACACTTCTGGTTGAAGGCTTCCATTCCGAACGCTTCAATAGCTTCATTACTCATTAAATCGAGCTGTTTTTGCACTTCAATTTCAACAGGAAGACCGTGAGTATCCCAACCAGCCTTCCTCTCAACAATGTGACCTTCCATTGTCTTCCATCGACAAACCATGTCCTTGAATAGACGTGAAATCACATGGTGGATTCCTGGTTTCCCGTTTGCAGTAGGAGGTCCTTCAAGGAAGGTGAACGGTGTTGCACCGTCTCGGCGCGCCTCAATGCTCTGGGCGAATGTGTTCTCATCGCTCCAGATTTGCATTAGGCTGGTTTCTAGGGAGACCGGATCAAGGTCTCCAGCGGGTTTAGGCGCGGCCATCGAGTCTTCGACCTGTGTTTCCTTCTTGAACGTGAGGGAGTCGCCCAAAGGGCGATTAGTGTTGTTTGCAAGGTTTCAAAGAGTATCGGCCCCGCATTAGACC
>JASMAJ010000008.1 GCA_030754395.1 Candidatus Thalassarchaeaceae archaeon
TTATCATCAGTAGTATGGAAAACAATTGATGAGGGAGCAGTTCTAGCATCAGACCAAGCATAGACTAAATTTGTTCCTGTAATGTCACAGTCATCCCAAGTTTCATTTTCGCCATCAGAATTAGTCTCGGGATCAAGATCAAAACAATTCACAAGTTGTTCTAAATCACCAGGTGTATCCATCACTGAAATTGTAATTCTAATCTCAGAATCCTCTGCTACGGGTAATGGGTTAGAAATCGCATCAATAGTTGGTGCTACATTTGAAATTTCTATCGGTACTCTTAGTGTTACACTTTCTCCATCATCATCAGTTACGGTTAGATCCATAAGATGCATTCCACTAGTTGAAAATGAGTGCATGAATTCTGAATGTACTCCTATGTTTTCCTGAGAAATATCAGGATAATTTTCGGCATCTGGAATCAATAGGTGAGTCAGTCCACTTAAGTCATTTTGTGAATCTTCAGCGGAACTGATAATCTTCAATAAATCTCCTTCTTGTGCCGAATATTTGCCATAACTATTGGGGATTAGTCGGTTTATTCCATTCCATATCTCGACACTTGGATTGTGTGGTTCAATGTTTGTGACTTCAATAGTTATAGTCTCAGAAGTAGTCTCTCCATCGTCATCCATAGCGATTACTTCTATGGAGTATTCTCCTTCTGTCAATGGTGTTACCGTACATGTAGAACTTACAGAGACTCCACCTTCACATTCAGTTTGCCACGATACATCGACTGCATTATCTTGATTTCTGCTATCTAAATCAATTCGCTCGGTAACTCGGAAGGTAATGGAGGATTCTACTGCTACTGAATTACTATCAGCTACAACTGTAATTTCAGGTGGTCTGTTGTTCACAATAATGTTCGACTGAGCAGTGTCCGAATCACTTTCTTCATCGGTGACAACTAAGCTGATTGAGTACTCTCCATCATCATCCCATGAATACTCAAGAATACAGTCTTCTTCCTCAAATGTCGTTATTTCATTGTCAATAGCTTGAACCTCAAAGACACAATCTAATGTTCCTCCATCTAAATCAAATGAATTATGTCCATCAATAGTAACACTACTTAGAGTCAAAGTTTCTGCTGGAGTGCTCAAAACTGCAGTAGGTAATTTACCTATGAATATTACAAATGAACCATAGTTATTACTTCTATTTCCATCTTCCGTAATTAATTCATTTTCATCAACAACAAATGTGACACTTGTGTCTCCAATTGGTTGACTAACAGGTACTATCCAGTCAATCTCAACTCTTTGAACTCCTAAGCTTGGCAGAGATGATACCGGTTCAATCGAAGTGACTCCGTCTGGTCCAGTAATTTTGATTTCTGTTGAAGGAGAGGTTAGAATTCCTTTGTTCTGAACTGGAACACTGAAAGTAAGAACATCTCCCTGAATTGCTGTAAATCCGATAATTGAATTTAGACTAATGGTGTTTCCATTCCTTGTTCTCTCGACAGTTACTCCTGCTGAATTAGTAATTAGATCTACTTCATGCACTTCGGGATCGATAGAAATTGTAGATGCCCCTACCTGATTGAGAGAAACTAATCGAGCAATTACTCCATGACTGCCGCGTTCAGTTCCTCCTTGGGATGAATCAGCAGAATCTCCCGAATTGAAATTGAATGAAACTTGACCATTTGAATTTGTAGAACCATAACTGATATCTTCGTCTATTTCATAGCGGAATTCAACTGACTGATCACTAACTGCTGCACCTGCATTATTAGTCACAGTGACAGTCACACTGATATCCATGTCAAGAGGTGATAATTGATAATCGATATCGACGTCCAAATGGTGTGTTCGAGATGCTTGTTGATAGTAATTTAATTGATGAACTGCTACAAATCCAATACTTTCTGTTGATGCACTTTTGATGTCATTGTTAATAGCAGGACAATACCACCTGTACCCTGTTTCTTCTCCATTGCTATTGTAGGTAGTGATATTGTATGAGTTTCCATTGCATCCACTATATGCTACACCAGAACTTCCTCGTGACATTACTTCCCATGATGTGGAACTGGAATCCGAGGTGTCTGAAGGAATAGTAACATATTCGCTTGTTCCTGAATAAGTTGTGTCTACAGTGTATGTAGTTTGCCAAGTTTCTCCAACCACTAGGGGGAAGTCATAATTCTCTAATGCAGGGCTATACTCATTTGTCACAACTAAATCAGCCACATCAATAGTTACATCCCACCAAAGAATAGTGTAAATAAAGTCGATATCAATTGTAGCTTCTTGCCTAATAGATGCTAAATCAGATGCTCGAATAATTTCTACAGTATCCATCCCTATTTCTAAATCTCCAGTATACGTGGTAAGTGTTACTCCATTAGCAGCATAATCTCCTTGAGACTCTACCTTGTAAACTAATGTTGAAACATTGTCGACTTCCATAGTGTAAATATCTGTGACGTGTGAATCCAGAGTTCCGCTCAAAGTTTGGACATTTGTAGAGACACCACTGTCAGCGATAAAATCTCTGACATCTAGATAGCCATTGGAATTCCATTGGTCACCAATTCTCCAGTTTGGAACATCAATCAGAGTAGATGAGCGCTGTGATACATCTTTTTCTTCAGTTTCGTTTTGATTTAACAATTCAAAGTCAGTGGTCCCAATAAATGCTGTTTGGACTGAGAGTATTAACAGAAATGAGAGAATCAATCCATTCAATCGGAGTGCAGACACAAGTGTCTGGACTCTTCCTTACTTCATCAAACCCCCGCCTGCACGATGTGCAGACGGTAATTATCAATCAAAGTCCAAAAAATCATCAAAGTAAGTCAGCCAATTCATCTTGGATGAACTGAACTGCTTCTAGAATCTCAGACTTGTCACGAGCTCCAGTAATTACCATCTTTCCGGATCCGAAAATCAGACAGACAACTCGAGGGTAATCCAATCGATAAATCAGTCCAGGGAACTGCTCTGGCTCATATTCGACCTTGTCGAATGGCAAGTGGAAAGTCAGATTGTTGAGATTCAAGCGTCTTGGCATTGTGGCTAGAGGCTCACCTTCTCTGATTCCACGGATTCGTGGATCTTCATCTTCAACTTCCTCGTCAGTAGCTGCTCTAATTCCGTCTTTAACATCGATAACCTTAGTGTGATTATCATCCATTCTTGCGGTGCCATCGTAATCTTCAGGATAGTGAAGAGCGTAGGTTGCAACCATATTCTGAACCTCGATTTGGACATCTTCAAGTTCCCAAGTCTCAATTCCCGCGTTTCTCAAGTCTCCAATCATTCGCTCGATACCAGTGTGGATGTTATCCTTGTTCTTTCCACCGGTACATACAGCACGGCCGGAGCGGAACATTAGGATTGCAAGTTTTGGATCTACCACACGGTAGACAACACCAGGAAATTGTTCTGGCTCATATTCGCAGTTCAGTTGGATGGCAATATCTGGTAGGTCAAGTTCCTCCGCCACTCTTGTGGAGGCGACTACGTTTACCACTGTTAGGCGTTCTTCGTCACTCTTCATAGGGCGCCGCACTTATGAACCACTTATAAAGAATCGTTGATGTAATAAGATAAAAAAAACGATATTGAGGCTCTATTTGTTATTTTTCAACCATTCGAACACCTTGTGCTCCTAATCGAGATATCATAGGTTGTCCGCCAGCGATTTCAATATCTTGTGCAACCCGTTGTGGTTCTCTAGTTAGGGCAACCATACAACCGCCACCTCCAGCTCCTGTAAGTTTTGCACCAAGTGAATGGGGTCTGGCCGCTTCAACTAAAGCATCTAGCTCTGGGCTACTTACCTCAAGATTTTGCAATCGTTGATGACAGGCATTCATGGCCATCCCTACTGCTTCTAAATTACCTGCAGATAATGCCATCAACCCAGCCTGAGAAATATTGGCTATTGCATCCATATCTTCCATTTTTTCAGGTGATTTAGAAACAAGTTGAGCAACATGAGCAACCATATCACCAGTTGGCGATCCGACTCCAGTGAATCCTAATACAAGAGATACATCTAGATTTTCAGGCAACTCAACCTTACAAATTGACCATTGCCGTATCCCTTCGGGAGTTTCTAATTGTGCATCGAAGACATGTGTTGTCCCTTCAATAGCCTCTCCTGAGACTACAACACAACCACCTAATGCACTGGTTGCAGTGTCTGTTGGGCTGGCTCGGCCAGATTGAGCTTTAGCCTCTGCCGAATGGCCGATTCTTGCTAAATCAACAGGATTTAATTCGCTTTCAGGGTTTACAAATGCCTGAATTGCTGCACTCATTGCATTTGATAATGCAGCAGATGAACCTAGTCCTGCTGCTGAGAATAGGCTGCTCGAAATACCCATTTTTAGCGGAGGTCCGTCATAGGAGAACACATCCTGCAGGATATGAGAGATATGGGGGTGGCGGGTTGAGTCGAAGGGATTTCCTTCGATACTCCAAGCGGTTGAAGCCTCCAGACTAACCTCTACACCCGAATCAATGGCTACTGCAACAGCAGGATGGCCATACACCACTGCATGTTCTCCAAAGAGGATGCATTTTCCCGGAGCGAAGGCTCGGACCACGTCTCGGGGTGGAGTGAGAAGGACATGAGCCTTGGGGATGAAGCGGTTGTTTCAAGATGCAGTAGTCCTTGCACAGCATATTACGGCCTGTGGGCCATTGGTGATACTACATGGAGCATCCTTTACTACAGACCTATGGTCCTCTTGATGGGTGGATGATTCTCCTCATTATCGGAGGCATCTCTGTAGGATTCTTCCTTTATCAGGTTCAATTAGCAACAAGACTTGTTTTACGAGGTTCTTCAGACGACCGCTTCGATTCTTGGGGCCAGAGAATTTCTGAAGTCTTGACGGGTTGGCTTGGTCAGAAGAAAGTACTCAGAGACCGAATTGCAGGTGGTATGCATGTCCTCATGTTCTGGGGGTTCCTAATGATTTCAACTGATATGCTCGATCTTGCGACTGCGAATTATTTTTCTGACAATATCCTACCTGAATTGCTTAATGGACCTTGGAATGGTATTGTGGAACTAGGATATTTGATTGCTCTAATTGGATGTGTTGCGGCACTAACTCGTCGCCTTATTTTTACTCCGGAGAAGCTCAAGGGTAAATCACAACTAGAGGGCAATGTCATTCTTTTGCTAATAATGACAATCACAACTACATCGTTCATTGTGGAGTCTGCCGAATCTCCTTCTGCAATTTGGGAACCAATCGGTAATTGGGTAGCAGGACAAGATATTGGTGAGAATGTAGTTGTAGGGGCCTACTGGGCACACATGGTCTCAATATGCACCTTCTTCGTTCTCATTCCAGTCTCAAAGCATATGCATTTAGTAATGGCATTTCCAAATGTCTTCTTCTTTGATACTGAACCTATGGCTAAGATGCGACCACTTGCAGTCAATGATAGTGGCCAAGCGGTTCCATTGGAGGACTTGGACATAGAGTCATTCGGCGTCAGTACTTTTGATCAATATACTTGGAGGCAACTAATTGATGGTTGGGCTTGTACTACCTGTGCTCGATGTCAAGATGTGTGTCCTGCCTATGAATCTGGCAAGGCACTGAATCCTATGCAAATTGTGCATGACGTCCGTAACTATGCCAATGACCATGCTCCTATTTTGTTGAAGGGTGAGCAGCCGGAAGAAACAATTCTAGAGAGAATTGGTTCCGAAGCGGTTTGGGCTTGCACAACCTGTCATGCTTGTGTTGATGCTTGCCCATTGTATATCGAGCATGTACCTAAGTTGACTGATTTGCGCCGTAATGCAATGATGGAAACAATGGAGTATCCCGATGAGTTGAATGTCGCAATGGGTAATCTTGAATCCGCTTCAAATCCCTACGGTTTTGGAATGCACGAGAGGGCAGATTGGGCTGAGGGTCTGGACATCAAGATTGGTGAGCCCGCCGAATACATCTACTTTGTAGGATGTGCTGCCAGTTTTGATGAACGAAATCAGAAAGTTGCGCGCGCCACTATTGGACTTCTCAAGGAAGCGGGCTTAGATGTTGGAATTCTAGGTATGCAGGAGGGATGCTCGGGTGACCCTGCTCGTCGCGCAGGAAATGAATATCTCTTCCAGATGCTTGCTGAAACCAACATGATGACTTTCCAAGAACTTGGTGTGAAACGAATTATTGCTTCTTGTCCTCACTGTTTCCATACTCTTGGAAAGGAATATGCAGATTATGGTGGGGCTGAATTAGAGGTCCTACATCACTCAGAGATATTGGCTAAACTCCAAGAAGAAGGAAAGTTACCTGATGTATCTAAAGAAGAATCAATTACCTTCCATGATCCATGTTACCTTGGTAGAATTGGAGGAATTATAGACGAGCCTCGTGATATCATAGGAGGAGTTGATGTTGAAATTGAAAGACACGGCAATGACTCATTCTGCTGTGGCGCTGGTGGGGCTCAGATGTGGATGGAAGAAGATGCAGATAAGCGCGTCAACCAGATTCGCGCTAAGGAAATTGCAGCAACAGGCTGTGACACTGTGGCAGTAGGATGTCCATTCTGTTCAATCATGGTCAAGGATGGCCTAGATTCAGTTGGTGCTGAAATGGATGTCATGGATGTTGCCGAGATACTTTGGGAACAGATTGTTGCTAAAGATGCTGAGATTCACAAAAAATACCGTAATAAACCCCGTAAAGCCCGGTTCTGGAATCCAAGAAAAGGCGAATTTAATTAAATTAGGATGTGATGAATAATGAGTGAACTGAGAAAAGCAGTACGACCCTTGGCTGGAACTATACTGGCATTGACCTTATTTCAGGGCATTGCAGGTTGGAGGTTGCTCAATTTTGAGACCGATATTGGGCATGAACACACGGCCTATCTGTTGACCGTTTTGGCAATTGCATTACCAGCGGTTGTAATAAAATCAGGAATTGATGATAAATCGGTCAAGGGCAACTCATTTGCAGTAGCAGGAATTGTAGTAATTCAGTTATTAGTGGGGTTATTCCTGATGGGGAGCTATGGATGGATACACATACCTCTAGCAATGATACTTGCGGCCCATTCCTTTGCAGTTCTGATTTCAATGCGTCACGTAGAGTAGTGGTTTGGTGAGATCATTGAACGAAGCCACCCATACGCCAGTCATTGGCATCACATCTTGCAAACGTCCCTCGACTTTTGGTTCTTGGAATATCGATGCTGTTATTATTCCTGCAACATACACTAATGCGGTGAAGGAAGCAGGTGGCGAACCATTGCTTCTACCTCCTGGTTGTAGTGCCTCTGTTCTTAGCAGGATAGACGGCCTTGTTGTCGCCGGTGGCCCAGATTTGCAATCTTCTCTATACGGACAGGAGTCAGGGGAATACACGGTTGAAACTTATCCTGAGCAGGATGAATCTGAGGCTGCACTAATTCAAGGAGCAATAGAACACGACATACCATTGTTGGGTATATGTCGTGGAATGCAGATGATGTGTGTATTACATGGAGGTTCTATACACCAACATCTACCAATGACTCCTGGGTTTGAGGAACATGGAGGTTGGGACGGTGTCGCTACTGAACATGGAGTCGATATTATCGAAGGAACCATTCTTCAATCGATTATGGGCCCTCATGTAATTGCAAATTCAACCCATCATCAAGGTGTAAGTGACCCCGGTTCTCTCCAAATTAACGCTCATTCTAGCCATGATAATTTGATTGAAGGAGTTGAGCGAAATGACCTCAGATTCTGCGTTGGAGTTCAGTGGCATCCTGAAAGGATAGGACATCTAGGATTGTATCGCGCGCTCGTTGAAGCGGCGCGGGGTTCATGACCCAATGGCTCATCCAACACTCTGAGACTATGACGTTGAGAGTATACGACACCCGCTCTCGCAGCAAGCGAGAGCTTGAAACTCTAGATGAGGGGAAGGTCGGACTCTACGCTTGTGGAATCACTCCATATTCACCCAGTCACATAGGTCATGGGCGTCAAGCTATCGCTTTCGATATTATTGTTAGATGGCTGCGTCATATCGGATATGAAGTGAATTATATCACCAATTTTACAGATGTTGATGACAAGATTATTTCTGTAGCAAATGACGAAGGAGTGGATTTTCTGGAAGTAGCAAACAGGAATATTGCAGACTATTTTGAAGGAATGGACGCGCTAAATGTCCTTCGAGCTGATCATTATCCAAGAGTCACTGAAACGATTCCTGAGATTGTCGATATGATTTCAATTCTCATCCAGAAGGGTCATGCCTACGTTGGAGGCGATGGGGTTTACTTTGAGATTGATACATCTCCTGAGAAGTATGGTCAATTAACTGGTCAATCTTTGGATATGGTACGAGCTGGTGCCGGAGGTAGGGTTGCAGATACCGGTTCTGGCAAGCGTGACCATCGTGATTTTGCATTATGGAAGTCAGCCAAACCAGATGAACCATCGTGGCCAAGTCCTTGGGGTGAAGGAAGACCTGGTTGGCATATCGAGTGTTCTGCTATGTCTCTCAAGTTACTTGGTGAAAGGTTCGATATCCATGGAGGAGGTACTGATTTGTTATTCCCTCATCATGAGGCTGAAATATTTCAATCTGAATGTTGCTTAGGACATGACCCAGTGGTACAATATTGGATTCACAATGGTATGATTAATGTCGATGGAGAGAAGATGAGTAAGTCTCTAGGTAATTTCTGGACAATTAAGGATGCATTAGAGCAAGTTGATCCATTAGTGCTGAGATACACTATGATTAATGCTCCATATCGTCAACCAATTGATTTCAATCAAAAAATGCTCGACGAATCAAGTATTCATCACAAGAGAATGGTTTCCGTATACGGTGAGTCTTTGAGCAGTTTTGGCACTACTGATTGGGGAGATGTGGAGATTCTTGAGAGTGCTTCAAAACGCTTCGCTGCTGCTATGAATGATGATTTCAATACTAGAAATGCAGTAGTTGAGATTCAATCAGTGGTAAATTCACTTCGTAATTTACTTGACAACGGTGCTGATGCTGATATCTTAGCGGCAGGTGCTGGTTGGTTGAGTGAGTTTGCTGGAGAAATACTAGGATTGCTTCCAACTGATGAATCCATTCAAGAAATGATGGCTGAAGATGAGTCAGCACGAAGCGAAATCGAATCAATTGTTGAGCCTCTATTGAAAGAGCGAGCAGAAGCTCGTGCCTCCAAAGACTGGCCTCGTGCTGATGAGATACGTGACAAACTGAATGAACTAGGCGTTGTGGTCGAAGATAGTCCAAGCGGCCCAGTCTGGCGATTACAATAGTACTCTTAGAATCAGGCAAAGCCCCAAACAGAAAACAGCATCATGGCACCGATTACTACGATTCCAGCTGGGAAAAAGTAGTCAATATCACTTCTAGCATTTGACATCGCACCAAGTTCAGAGCCACGCTCAAGGTAAGAACGGAATCCTGGTGCATCATTGCCAATTACCTCGACAGCACCGGACTTCCTTGCTCTATCTTTGTAGGGTTTAATTCCCTCATCCCTCAACTCTTCCTCTTCACGAGGGCGAACTTCACCAGTAATGTAAATTGGATCTCCTATTTTTAATCCATAAAGAGTCCAACGATGCCTTCGGACATCTCCAGTTGTGAATAGATTCGTCAATAATCCTCGAATTCTCAAATCATGTGCACATTCCCATTGGACGAGATGTTGACCGAGTTCAGTACGTTTCCATTTCCATGTTCGTGGTCTGACTACAATCCCTCCAGTTCCATCATGTAAGATGAAATCTCTGGAGCCATGTTTTTGCCTAACTTGTTCCCAAGCACATCTTTCTTCCCACCCATCATCGGTTTTCACTTTTCTACATACATAAATTTCGTATGTCCAGTGCCAGTGATATAAATCATCAACTGTTTTGGATGGGTCGTCATCGACTTCTACACTCATAGGGTTCTTCAGATGTTTCCTAACTTGTCCAACGAGTTCTGCGTTTCCAATTGCAACGGATCTAACTAGTGATGTAGATTGATCTTGAATTGTTTTGACCCTTCTTGATCTAGTGATAGCAACCCCCATCCAAATTAATGAGATTAAGATGGTGCCATATGTTACAAGAGGATGCGCAGAGAATTGATTTTCCATCTCAGGAGACTTAGCCCATGCTGGCATTGAAATTCCATAGTCGCTGTGATCCCTACATATACCAGTTGGATTACCATCATCATCTTCGCCTCCTGCAAATGCCAAACGTACAATCTCGCCATTGTCACATTCCCATCCTGCTGTAGAATATACTGCTACAGCATAGCAACTGAAAATCAGTAATGTGGCCATGATTATAGAGGCGATTCCAGCCATTGAGATTGTAGCGGGAACTGGTGTTCCAATTTTTGTCGGATGCTCCTTCAGAACCCCTTCTTCATCTCGCATGTAGGGGTTTTCTCGATACCAATGAGTATCTCCTGGTGCTTCAAAAACCCATCCTCTATCATCTACGCTTGGAATACTGATTGTGGCAGAGTTCCAGAAGTTCTGTAATTCGATGCCTCCCTTTTCTGCACGAATTAGACAATCTCTTGGTGGATTTTTTTCTCTTATTTTCTGCATTTGAAGGCTGATTTCACTACCTGCAGCGCCTACAACAACTGCACCGGATAATAATCCAGCAACGGAAATCGCTGCGAAAAACCACCAGTCCTCAGTCCCTATTGAGTCAATTAATGAGATCGCACCTATGAAACAAATTAACATCAGCCCTATACAAATAAAATACAAAACTCGCAAAAATCCAGATCCTAAGGTTTCCCAGAATCCACCCTTTCGCATAACTGGTGTTCCTAAATCGAACATCCCAGCGTTCATCTCAAGTTGCTCTTCCACAACAGATACACTATGTCTAATCAAATGAAGTTTGAGGCGGCACCTTATTCTTCATTGTCATCATCATTTCGTAGATTGTTGTTTATCATTACAACTGAAGCAATTAGTAAACCAACCAAGGATATTGCAGCAACCCAAAACAGAGGACCTTCAGTCCACGAGTTTTCTTCTTCAGGTTCAGGCTCAGGTTCAGGGGTGGTGTCATCATCTTCTACATCGAGGTATGACCAAGCATCTCTACAAGTGACTTGACTGGGGTATATTCCTGAATCATCGCATAATTTTCCAGGTACTGCAAATGCATCTTCTACATCAAGAAGACAGAATGATCCCTCTAGGACAATACATTCATCCGTTGGTTGCATCACTACAAGAATAGAACCACACAGCAATTCTTTGTCATCAGGTGTAGTCTGACCATTATCAGATGTACAAGCCTCTAGGTGAATCCCTTCATCTATTGTAGTTGGATGGGCTAGAGTTGCTCCTCTTGGACCATAGGTACTGAAAAGTTCTGGTAATTCAGGTTCCGGTACTG
This sequence comes from Candidatus Thalassarchaeaceae archaeon, assembly GCA_030754395.1. Lineage (GTDB taxonomy): Archaea > Thermoplasmatota > Poseidoniia > Poseidoniales > Thalassarchaeaceae > MGIIb-O1. The sequence goes on from JASMAJ010000008.1 coordinate 11,386, forward strand.
AGTTCGTTCCGCCATTTCCATTACCATTGTTATTACCATTCGTTATGTTAGTCTCTATAGGATCTGCTCCTCCTACTGTGCCACCAACTCTGTGTCCAGCTTCATCTAGTTCAATGTCATAGTAGTCCGACCAGAGGTCTATTGTGTGCCCACTTTGGAAGCTTTGTGAACGGTTTAAAACATCGAAGTAGCGATCATCTCCAAGCGTGAACAGGTATTCAATTGGAACACTCTTACCTTGATTGCATTGTTGCAGTGCTGTGAACATCTCAGCATAGGTCTGCTGTGCTTCAGGAACACCATCATATGTGATATCTGTAGCCTTGGTAAATCCAACTCCTTGGATTATCTCAACTTCATTATCCATTGCCTGCATTATGTCGACATCACCGAACACAGGAAGGCCTCCAACAACGACTAGCCTTACATCTGGATCAATTGCGTCAATGACATTTCGATATGGATCTGCATTGAAGGTGTCTAGGACTACAAAATCTGCAGCGAGACCTGCTTGAATGCGACCAGTATGGTCTGACCATCCTATAGCATCAACAACATTGGTTGAGATAGTTTGTACCAGTTCGAAATCCGTGAAAATGTTTCCAAGAATATTTTCATCCCACCAATCAGCAGTCTTCAATTCATGCATCGAACTTTTGGAACCGGATGGTGCCCAATCTGGCCCAATCATGATATTGACACCTTCCGCCTTAGCAGTTGCAATGTCTGTAGTATCTCCGTACAATAAGAGGTTAGAAGTTGGTGACCAAGCGAGGCTCCCACCCACATCTCCCAACGCTGAAAACTCTGGTTGAGTAAGTCCAGTACCGTGAATCACTACTATTTCACCAACTAGTAAGTCGTTTTGTACAAGTATGTCGAACTCCGCTCTACTTGATTCATCGATACCTTCTGCAAGATGCAGAAACCATGCATCTAGAGTGCCATCCGAACTCCCTTCCTTGATGTGATTTCCTTCGTAATCGGATTCTAATTCAGTCACCTTAGTCCAGATGTAATCCTTGCCGAAATTGTATAGTTCTATATTTCTAGCAAGCATTGTCTCGAATGTATCTGTGTTTGAGTTTGAACTTCCTTGTATTGCAGTATTGCCTCCAACAATAGCCCTTAGTTCTGCAAATCTCATTGCCGATGAATCATAGAGGGAGCAACCAATGTCCTTAGCATCGCTATATCCAGAGTAGGACTGCCATTGGTAGCGATTATCCCATCCATCAGTTCCATGATCCCATAGAGGGATGAGATTGTATTTCGCGTGGTTGTGTGCATCAATAAATCCAGGATAGATGGTTCCACTGGTTGGTATTGAAGGAACTCCTTCTGCACTCGCTGGGGCTCCATCGGAAGCACTCCAAATTGCTTCAATCATTCCATTGCGAACTAGAATTCGGCCGTCATCAATTACAGAATTAATAGACTCCATAGTAACAACTCGTCCTTCAAGGATATATTCTCCATTGTGTATATGATCTTGAGGCGGATAACAATTACCCATTAGGTGATTTGTGCCGCCCCATTCTTGGTCATTAGGCCCGCCTGGTGTGGGGCTGCCATCTGTGAGTTTAGCCCAGTTACCATCGGCTCCATATCCATACGGAATTCCATAGTCTGAATCTTCTTCGCCATAACTAACTGAATCTACTAGATTACCACTTGAATCACTAATTGATACAGTGTCTCCCTCAAAGTAGTCAAACTCAATATTTGTCTGTGCTCTATAGAATACTACGTATGCACCGGCTTCGATGGTAGTTCCCCAAGCAACACT
>JASMAJ010000090.1 GCA_030754395.1 Candidatus Thalassarchaeaceae archaeon
GGTTCTCGAAGATGGCACTCATATTCTACAGGAGTGGGTAGAGACTCCGCCAGAATACCTCACCCATTATCATGAGTGAGGTTGAATTTATCCTACACGGATAAGGTTTGAATTGAAGTCATTATCAGACAAAATATTGAACAAGTTAGGAATGTTACCTTTAGTCTCTTCGTTTTCATTAATGCAGCCCAACCAGTCAAAGATAATCCTACAGCCGAAATTAAAACTGCTAATTGGTACTCATCAGATGCAGTATTTTGTTCGGCTGCATCAAAAGCGAGTAAGGTTCCATCTTCATATACACTTTCCGCATTTTCGTACATTTCATCATAGTATTGCTCATCAAAAGGGCCGGTGCCTCGTTCTAGACTATCTTTCAGTGCATCTGACATTGAAAAATAGTAGTAATCAGAAGTATTTGTGTCTCCGGTAGCATTTGCCAGATAATAACCGTCATACATGGTGAAATCATAAATTATGGCTTGATTCGCTTCTAGATAAAGTGAATTTGCATCTACTAGTATTGACTGTGAAGTAAAGTAATCATGAGTTGAACTTGAATTCTCCATATGTGAGAAATATGCAGTTCCAGCGGTTGAAATAGAAAGTATAGCAATCATCGCGGTCATGATAATCTCTAATCGTTTGTCTTTGTCGGCATCATCTTCCATACAGATGGGTTGTATAGGAGAGAAATAAATATCACTAAAATAACCCGATTAATATCATTCTAAATTAATCAAAGAAATATAGCGTTAGCCCCCCAAGCAAGACCCCCGCCAAAGGCTACTGTGACAATTAGATCACCTGGTCCAATTAACCCATTATCCATAGCCTCTCTCATGGCTATTGGGACACTTGCTCCAGCAGTATTACCATATTTGTGAAGATTTGTGAATGTCTTTTCCATCGGCAAACCAAGCTTTTCCATTCCAGTCTTGATTATGTTGATGTTAGCTTGATGGGGGATTACAAAATCAACATCATCAATGGTCTTCCCTACCTTTTCTAGCACACCATGAACTGCCTGTGGAAATGCCTCTATTGCAAAATCCCAAACAGCCCTTCCATCCATGTGAAAATATTGCATCCCTTCCTCAAATTTCTCACTAGGAATTGGCACGCGAACTCCACCTGCAGGAATTTCAATTACGCCTGACCCCGAACCATCACTCATCAACCAAGAACCAAGAATTCCTTTACTATTGTCAACTTCACCCAATACTACAGCCCCAGCACCATCTCCGAATAGCACACAAGTGGATCTATCTTGCCAATTTAGGATTCGAGAGTATACTTCAGAGCCCACAACAAGGACTTTTTCATATCCTTTAGTCCCTACAAACCGAGAACCTACATCCAATGCATGAACCCATCCTGCACAAACCGCATTTATGTCAAATGCGCCACAATCAATACAACCCAATTTATGCTGCACTATACCTGCAGTTGAGGATAGTGGGACATCAGGTGACGATGTTGCGAGAATCAGCAAGTCAATATCTGAAGCAACTAATCCTGCATCATCAAGTGCACGTTTGCAAGCCTCAACTGCAAGATCTGAGGTGTTAGTTCCAGGGTCTGCAATTCGACGTTTTTTCATACCTGTTTTGGTAGTGATCCACTCATCACTGGTTTCAACTATTTCCTCCCAGTCCTGATTGCTCATCTCATGTGGAGGTACATATGCGCCTAGCCCAATGATACCTACTGACACCATATTGCCCCCTCTTGTCCAAGAGCGGACTTTGACTGTTACTGATTCCGAAAGGAAATAAGTGCCATTAATCAAACAGCAAGTAGTCGCCGTTTTATGTTATGGGCCATTATAGTAAATTCTTATTATAAATAGTGCCAAAATAGCCATCTAACTTTCGTTGCCATCATTTGTATTCGATTCTTCAATTTTTTCAGAGTTAATTCTAGCAGTTCTGCCAAAAATTTTGGAAACTAGATGAGCCAACCAAGCGTACATTGGTCTGAACTATTTCTATTAAGTATTAGAAATTTTATTCGATTTAAGACATATATTGAGAGGTTCTGAGAAAAATCCAAGGCTCCATCGGCCACCTTCTCGGCCAACACCACTGTCCTTCACTCCACCAAATGGAACTCGTAAATCACGATGGAGCCAAGTGTTGACCCAAACCATTCCTGTATCAATACCCTCAGCGACTCTTCTTCCTTTCTCTAAATCACCAGTCCAAACACTACCTGCTAATCCATAGCGTGTATTATTGGCAATATCAACAGCTTGCTGCTCAGTTTCAAATCGATGAATTGTAACGACTGGCCCAAATATTTCCTCGGTTGAACATCGTGAATCCACAGGCAACCCTCCGATGACAGTCGGTGCCATCCAATTTCCATTTTCAAACTCCTTCGGCAAGCAGGGACTTCCCCCAGTCAGAACTTCACCACCTTCTTCACGTGCAATTGACACATATCCCTCGACTTTCTGTAAATGTTCTGCCGATATTAGAGCACCAAGTTGTGTAGACTCATCAGATGGGTCTCCAATTTTCATAGATTCGACGGAATCAACAAAGCCTTCGACAAAATCATCGTAAATCGAGTCTTCAATGAGAATTCTAGAACCACACAAACAGACTTGTCCTTGATTGAGAAATGCTGCTCTAGTTACTCCTTCAACAGTTTTCTCAAGGTCACAGTCTGCAAAGACAATACTAGCATTTTTCCCACCCAGTTCTAGGCTGAGTTTCTTGAATTGAGGAGATGCAGCCGCAGCGACTTTGGCTCCAGTAGCAGTACCTCCTGTGAAGGACACCAAGTCTACATCAGGGTGACTGGTTAGCGGTGCTCCAGCACCAACTCCGTCACCATGAACGAGGTTTACAACACCAGATGGTAAGCCAACTTCATGGATTGTTTCCATCAACAGATTAGCCGTCATAGGCGTCAGTTCGGAAGGTTTGCAGATTACTGTATTTCCCATCCCGATAGCGGGGGCGACCTTCCAAGAAAGAAGGTAGAGTGGTAAGTTCCAAGGAGTAATTAGTGCAGCGACACCAACCGGTTTTGAGACTACAATATTGGTCGCATCAGACATCTCAAATCTCTCAACTCCCTGTTCGCGTACGAGATCTGCGAAGAAGCGAAAATTAGCAACAGAACGGTAAGCATCTACAGCACGAGCGAGAGCGATTGGCTTACCTGTGTCTCTACTTTCTAGTGCTGCTATATCCTCATATTTTGCCTCCAACGAATCAGCAATACGGTCGAGCCAGTCCGCTCTTACGGAGTGTGTTAGAGCCCCCCAAGATGGTTGAGCAGCACGTGCTGCTGCAACGGCCTGGTCAACCTCCTGCGGCCCTGAATGTGGCACTTTAGCAAATTGTTTTCCAGTAGCCGGCTCGAAAACATCCATCCAATCCTCACTGGATTGGCGAACAAACTCACCTGCGATATAGTTCATTAAATTATTAGAGGACAACTTCAACCCTCCAATCCACCCTCGTTACTGAATGGATCATTACGAGTCATAGCAGCTGAGTAATCCTTCCAATCAAGTGTAAATCGGTCTCGGTCTGGATCCCACTCATCCCAAGTCACAACTTCCTCAAGTGCACTATAGTACTGGTCTGGGACAATTCCTGGTACGATGAATGCTTTCTGACGATGAAGAGGGTATGGATTCCTTAATTGAACACCTAGAACTCCTAAAACAGCCCTAGCAACATACCAAGTTGCTTGGGAATTCCAACCGTGTGCAATCTTGATTACAATACCCAACCCTTTCGGCCAATCGGGATGCTCAATAGATAATCCCAATAATCCATCAGCTCCTTCTTTAGCAATTAGTTTGCCTTCTCCAGCCTTCAGGCAGGTTGAATCCAAGCGATTGAATCCACCGACTAGGTCTGGGGATTTATTCATCGCTTCCCAAATCCAATCTTTATCACGGTGTGTAGCAAGACCCGCAAACATTACTGCCAACTCATCAACTGTATTCGATACAGTGGGGAGGCCACAGCCATCCTTTGCAACTCGAAGTGGTTCCCAGTCTGGCTTGCCCATGTATTCTCTTAGGACATCGAGGTATTTTGGAAACCAAGGAGAACTTGGTAATGTGTATCCTGCTCTATTCATCCCCATTTTACGCATAGCCTTGAGCATAGCCGCGTGTTCTCCTGAGCAGGTGTGGAACCAGCGGCGAGGGCGACGAACCTGTCGTCCGAACTGAATCAGTGGGACATCGAGAGGACACTGCATGAGTCCCCATTCAGATTCAGAAAGTATGGATTGTGCAGTAGCTACGTGTTCCGTGTCTCCATTATGAGATGAACATGCGATTGCTCTTTGCTTCCAGTCTAGTTCCTCACCTAGGGTCTTTGCGAAGGTTTTCATCATCAGAGGCTTCATCATAGAACGTCCGTAAACAAGGACATTTCCGCCAAATGAATGAACGATTTCGGTACCATGAGCCCAAGCGATAGCACCGTGAATTGTATTTTCACTAACATCCATTCGCCTAAAATCAACAAGAGGTTCCCAC
>JASMAJ010000091.1 GCA_030754395.1 Candidatus Thalassarchaeaceae archaeon
TTGCAGACCCAATAGTTCGACTATGGGAGCAAATGCCTGAACCAAAGTGGTGCATTGCTATGGGTGAGTGTGCTATCTCTGGTGGCCCCTACTTCCAATCTTACAATGTCTTAGAAGGCGTTGATACAGTGATTCCTGTTGATGTTTACATCCCCGGTTGTCCACCACGGCCTGAGGCGTTGATTGATGGATTTGGCAAATTACGTGAGAAGATTATCCGAATCGGAGCGGTGCCGAGTGAAGTCCGCCCGATGAGTGAGGCACCTTTGATTATTGGAGACGAGTGAGGGGATTACAGATGGGTAAGAAAGTTTCACCGGCTGCACAGCAAAAGGCTGCAGAATCTCTAGCATCTGCTATCTCAAAGATTGATGGCGTCAGTGCTGAAGTGGATACTCGAAGTTCTGGAACTCAAGAACGGCACACAGTAACTGGTACATGTACTCCGGCTTCATGGCGAGGTCTTGCTGAGGCACTTGCTAGTAAGCACACAGTTGATTATTGTTCTATGATTACAGGCATACATTGGCCAGATGCTTCAGACAAGACTTGGGAAGTCATCTACCATTTGCTGCGTACAGGAGTTACAGACCCTGATGTTGTAGATGGCGTTGTTCAACCAAACATAACTAAGGTTAGTGCCTTGAAGGGTGGAAAAGTTCCTCTTGAAATCCAAATTAGTATTGCTCTACCAGATACTAGAACTCCTTCAGTTGACAGTGTTCAGGATATTTGGGTAGGCGCTGATTGGAATGAAAAAGAGACATGGGATCTTGTTGGAATTGACTTTGATGGCCATCAAGGAATGCGCAGAGTTCTCAATCCTCACGAGACTCCAGTAGGATATCACCCTCTTCAGAAGCAGCACAAATTGCGTTATCATGGACATGAGGAGATGTATGATGATGCTCAGGGATTCCGAAGGAAGCCGGCAGATGCTGGCAAGGTGAAGTGAGGGTTCAATATGGCAGAAATGTGGATTTCAATGGGCCCTCAACACCCCATGACTCATGGTCTTTGGACTCTGAAGGTCAAGGTAGATGGAGAAACTGTGGTGGATACAGAACCTGATCTAGGATATATTCACCGTGGTGTCGAGAAGATTTGTGAATCGCGTGATTTCACACAGATTACTACTTATTGCGATAGACTATGCTACGCTAGTGCGAATACATGGTCGCATTCCTACATTTATGCTGCTGAGGACTTACTTGGAGTAGAAGTCCCCGAACGCGCAGAATACATTCGTCTCATTGCTGTTGAACTCCAGAGAATCGCCAGCCATTTGATGTGGCTAGGTGCTTATGGGCCCGACATTGGAAATCTATCCGTTATGGTTTGGTGTCTGCGTGAGCGGGAGATGATGATGGATTTGCTACAAGAAATGGGCGGTTCTCGTATGCATTACAATTTCCCTCGCGTAGGTGGCGTGAAGCGCGACCTTCCTCATGGATTCGCTCAGAGGGCACGTGCAAAACTAGCTTTATTCCAAGATCGAATTCAAGAGTACGAAGCCCTATTTGATGAGAGCACAGTATTCCTTGTCCGTAGTCAGGGTGTTGGTTATGCTAAGCCTGCCGAAATGATCAACCACGGTGTAACCGGACCAAACGTTCGAGCCGGTGGGGTCGACTACGATGTCCGTTGGGCTCATCCATATTCAGTATACAGTGAATTAGATTGGGTACCTGCAGTTGAGCGCTCATCAATTAAGGGCGCAGACTGTTATGATCGCTACCGTGCTCGAATTGAAGAGATGAAAGAAAGTGCCAGCATGGTTCTTCAGTCTCTAGATAAGATGCCAGGTGGAGCAGAAACCTATCACGAACCTGGCGACCCCAAAATTCTCGCTAAGGCTCCATCTAGGGCACCAGAAGGAACTAGTGGTAGTCACCACTTTGAGGATAGTCGAGGCGAGTCTATGTTCTACCTCGCAGGTGGTGGAGAAGGTAGAGGAAAGATGCCGTATCGTGTTTCCATCCGTTCTCCTATGTTCATCACCATTCCTTACGCAGCCAAGTGTATGATTGGATACAAAGTTGCAGATATTCCAGCTATCATGGGGTCATTCGACCCTTGTATCGGAGAGACTGATAGGTGAGGTGAAAGCATGGCTAGCAGTGATTGGTTGGATATCCGTGGCTGGATGGAGTCACTTGTGAGTTGGTCAATGGATACAACTCATGACCTTCTTCCTAACTCAGATATTGGACTCGGTCCTCTTGGGACATTGAATATTCAAGAGGAATTTGCTAGTGTTCAGAGTCCTCTTGAGATGTTTATTTTCACAACCATAATGTGTACTGTTGTTTTTGGTACAATGATGACTACACTCATGGTAGTTCCATACATTGAACGTAAGTTCATTGCTCGATTAATGGATAGGATTGGCGCCACAACATCTCTACGCAGCCTTTGGATTGGGGAAGGACACACAACCGCAGGTAAATGGTGGAATCAACTACCCTTCGGAATGGGCGCTCCTATTGGTTGGCTGAATGGGGTATTGAACTCTGTTTTAGGTAATGATTCAAAGCACATTGCGGTAAAGAGAGTACATAATCGAGGATACCATGGGCTAATCATTTTCCCTGGTTTCTTCCAAGCTCTTGCTGATTTTCTGAAGTTCGCAACCAAGGAACACATAGTTCCCGCAAAAGCAGATCGAGTGGTCTTTGAAATCGCACCAGTAATAATTATTGCAACCACTGTGATGGTCTATGCCTTCATTCCATTCGGACCTCACATTTGGGCGGCTAACTCAGAATTGTCACTTGTATTCATGATGGCAGTCTTTGGTGTTGCACCTTTAGGAGTCTTCTTCGCAGGCTGGTCTTCAAACAATAAGTACACACTAATTGGAGGAATGCGCTCAGCAGCACAACTTACAGCCTACGAGATTCCTCTTCTTGTCAGCGTTTTGGCAATAGCAGTAGTTTCAGGGTCTTTCAATATTCTAGAAATAGTCGATTTCCAGATTGAGACTAGCAATACATGGAACATATTCATTCTACCATTGGGTGCTGCTTTATTCTTAATCACAATGATTGCAGAAGTTGAGCGAATCCCATTCGATATGCCGGAGGCTGAGGCTGAACTTGTTGAAGGTTGGTGGACGGAATATGGAGGGATTCGCTGGGGTCTAATGTTTGCTGTAGAGATGATGCGAGCATACGCTGCATGTATCCTATTCGCACTATTTTTCCTTGGTGGCTGGCAAGTTCCGTTTGAGGATACCTTAGTCGGACTACCTGTTGTTGGCGGCGCATTTGAGTTTCTTGTATCATTAACACCGGGAATTGCAGTCCTTCTTCTCAAGGCTTACTTGATGTTCGCCTTCTTCGTCTGGGTGCGTGCATCTCTTCATCGAATACGTACTGATCAAATTCTAGAATTTGGCTGGAGGTGGCTATTGCCAGCTTCAATAATCAATCTTGCAATTGCCATTTGGCTACGTCTAGAAATATGGGATAATGGTTGGCCTATATGGACAGCCCCGGTTCTTTTCGGTGCATTCGTTATTGCCTTCATCGTTCTTGCTATTGATGAGGACAAAGATGCTCTCGAATTAAATCGTAGAATGTATCACACACAAACTCCCGACAAAGCGAGCCCGGGAACACATAGAGATTAGGAGGTGAAAGATTGGACGACTACAACACAGGACACCCTCATGCAGTTCCCAATTTCCGTAATTTGGTAATCAGGCCAATGTGGATTACTCTGAAGACAGCTCTTAGAACAGTTCCTTTCCTCGGAAGAGTTAGTTGGTTGAAGAATAACTACCACGGTCAAGAAGTTGTGATGAGTGATGAATTCACCCAGAGTAGAATAGGTGAGGGGCATCTATCAGATGGGCATACATATTCTGCTGACCGAGAATCAACAGATCTCCTCCCCTTCCTCGAGCGTCCAGTGACTGTGATGTATCCTTATGAGAGATTAGAGGACATGGAGCCATGGCTTTTCGTTCCTGGTAATTACAATGGGCGCATTGGAATTGTTTGGGAAACATGTACAGCATGCAAGGCCTGCGTACGTGCTTGCCCCAATGATTGCCTCCACATGACTTCTGAAGTGCGTGTGAATCTTTTCGATACTACGGATGATGGTGACGAGTGGCATGGCTATGGTTCTCAAGTTGAAGCGGGAGGTTTTGCAGCCAAACCGAAAGAAGATAATCAGAACGCCGAATCTTTTGATCTCATGAAGGATCATGCAGCTGCACCTTCGGAGTATGATTTCGCTGAGGTAATTGATATCAGCGGAGATACCGCAACTGTTCGTTGGATGGATGGCTCTGGAATTGAGGACATTTCAACATCGGAGTTGAAACCTGCTGAGACTGATATTGTCAGCGGACGTATTGACCTTGGGCGCTGTATGTTTTGTGGTCTATGTGCAGAGTCTTGTCCATTCGAATCATTCTTCATGAGTAATGAGTACGATGGAATGTCTGGTTATTCTAGGGAAGATCTCTGGTTCGATGCAGACCGCACTCGATTACTTCCTTCA
>JASMAJ010000092.1 GCA_030754395.1 Candidatus Thalassarchaeaceae archaeon
AAAGGTATTTTGGTTAGTGGCAGTGAAGTAATTCAGGAAGGCGATATGTTGTGCTTTGTAGCCCGATCCACTGAAGAGTTCCTAACAATTACAACAGGTTCTGGACTTCAAGATCCAGAGTGGCCTAATTCTCCTTTGGTTGCTATATTCGGCGCTACTAAATTCGGAAAGAAATTGGCGGCTCACTACTTGGAGAGTGGGGCTGAAGTTGTTGTAATAGAACCCGATCTTGATTCCGCAAATGAGTTGGTAGGATCACCTACAGGCAATAGTAAACGTCTAGATGTGATTCATGGTGACCCTCAAGATGAAGAACTCCTTAGGGAATTAAGTATAGATACGTATGATGTTGCAATAGCTGCTCTAAAGGACGATAATCTGAACATAGCCATTTCTATGCGAGCCAAGGATAAGGGCGTTGCCCGAACAGGATTAATTCTCAAAGACAGAGCACTTGTTGAGGCCGTTCAGAGAATAGGTTTGACGCGTCCTGTTAGTAGGAGACATGTCACTGTCATTTCAATATTGAAGTCAATCCACATGAATGTCCCTGGTGCTTACCAAGTTATCCCATCACTCCCAGATATCATTTCGATTTCCGCCGACCTCAGTCATCAATCCTATTTTATTGGGCGTACTATTCAAGAGGCGGAGAAAAAATTAGGTTGTAGAATCGTTATGATTGAGAACGAAGATGATTCTGGAATTATCCATATTCAAACTCCCTCAGATGTAGATACATTAAATGCGGGTGATAAAGTACTTGTTTTCCTTAAACGTGATGATATGAAACGTGTGGAGAAAACTCTGGGGAGTTGAGCGATGCGCTGGGACGTAATCGGCCTTGTAATAGGCTGGACTCTGAGAATTTTCGCCATTCCCTTGACAATTGTTGGATTGTATTCTATATATGCTGATGGTCTTGAATTTGCTATCAAGACTTATGCGATTACATTACTTGTCGCTTTCGCATTTAGTCAATGGTTAATCTCCAAAGTGTCTGGGTCTGAGATGACAAATCGTGTAAGGGATCGTGAAGCCTTTGCTGCTGTTGCATTAGGCTGGCCTCCTGTAGTCCTTCTTGGTGCGATTCCCTTCTGGTTAGGTGGGATGTTTAACGGTCCTTTCGAGTTCTTTGCAGGTGATGCTAATCTTATTGAGATGTTAAGAGGAGCTCTACATTCGTGGTTTGAGTCAATGTCGGGATTCACAACTACTGGTGCAACCGTGATTGACCCTAGTTCTAGTCCCAATTGTGTAGAAAATGTAGAAGATTGTATTGCTTCGCAACCAAAGTCACTGTTACTATGGCGAAGTCTGACTCAATGGTTAGGTGGAATGGGAGTAATTATGCTAGGGCTCGTAATTCTATCACGGGTATTAGGTGGAGGTGCCTCTTTTGCTCGTGCCGAACTTACAGGCCCTACGCTTTCTAAATTAGGTCCCACTCTCCAATCTACAGCACGTAGGCTTTGGACAATATACATCTTTCTTACCATATTAGAGATGGGTGCCCTGTATTTCATAGGTGGTTTGGGCTATTTCGATTCAGTAAATTATGCACTCACTACTCTTCCAACTGGAGGATTTGGAGTGACTGATGGAGGGGTAATGGACATCACTTCTTCCTCAGCAGTTCTTATTCTAACTATTTTCATGATATTAGCTGGAATTAATTTCAGTCTGTATCATGTTTTGGCTATGGGGAATCCAAGAGAAGCCTTCAAGGATGAGGAACTACGCACATATTTGCTCATCTTCTTGCTTGCTTGGTTGGGTATGGCATTCAGCATTTTTAGAAGTAACCTAGACGGGCCTAGTGGTGACGAAATCGAATCTCTACGTCAGTCTATGTTCCAAGCCGCCTCGATTGGAACAAGTACTGGTTATGCTAGTGCTAATTTCGCCGAATGGCCCGTATTTTCTCAGATTGTTTTACTTCTTCTGATGATAATTGGAGCATCTGCGGGTTCTACTGGTGGTGGTGTTAAGGTGTTACGAGTTCGCATTTCATTTGAACTGGCTCGACGTGAAATCACGCGGATAATTTTCCCTCGAAAAGTTGTTGCAATGCGAGTGAATGGTGAAGTAATAGATGAAAATCGAATCTGGATTGTTCTTGGTATGCTGAGTTCTTGGGTGGTATTGGCAACAGGTTCGATGTTACTGTTATCCATGATTCAACCTCAATGGGAAATGAATGACGTTCTCTCAGTTGTAATTTCATCTCTAGGTAATACTGGCCCCGCTCTTGGTCAATTCGGACCAACCTCTACGTGGGCCAGTATGAACGATCTAAGTCTCTTCTGGACATCTATTCTAATGTGGCTCGGGCGTCTCGAATTACTGACTGTTCTCGTTCTATTACATCCAAGAACTTGGAGTAGTAGCAATTAGAATGAATCTAGAGAAAACTGAGTCCCTGAATCTTCTGATGTTTGAGTGTGTGTTTCCTCATTTTTTGTTTGATTTTCTTTTTTCTCTTGTGATTCAATAACATCATCCATTACTGTACTTCCAATAGCATCATCAAATGCCTTGAGGATTATTTTTGCTTCTTTTCTGGATTTTGGAATTCCATGCAGAGCCAGATGTTCTTCTCCAGATAGATTCAGTCTCTTTGCTAAAGAGAAGTTGTTAGGTTCTCCCCCTAATTCTTTATCATGAACTGCTAAAATATTAGGCCACAAATCTTCCCTTACAGATGCCTTACTTGAACCTAAATCTTCAGCCACCCTCTCAATTACACTAGCAGTCCTCCAAGCCTCATTCCCTCTTCTTAGGAAATTAGGGTATGCGATGTATTGGTCAGATGCTGGGTCCTTGAGATCTCCTGAAACTGCAGCTTGGGAGGTTAGGACGGACCCCCAATACCATGAACGATAGGCTCTATTTGTGAACTTAGTGGCCAATGCTCTGTCTGCCAGAAGCATGGCATTGGATATTTCCGATAGGGTTTTGCCAGCAAAAACAGATTGGTTATTCCATGCAAACCAAGCAAGCATTTCATCAGGATCTTTATCTGAATTCATAAGTAATCGATTCGCCTCTTTTCCTGATCTTGATTTGTATACCTCTCTTAGTGCCTTAAATACATCAATCTGAGAATCCCTTTCTGAAATTTCTGACAAAGATTTTACCGTGGCCAGATCAATATTCCTATCAGAATTAGCACAAACAGCCTGTAAATCTCTAATTAATGCCCTTAAATCACCAGGATTTCCTTCAATTAATGCTTCTACTGCCTCTGGGTCCATCGAATATCCTTCTCCATCGAGAACTCTATGGCAAATTCTACGCATATGCAATTTTCCTACTCTTTTGAATTGAATATTCTCAGCCATTCTCATGACACGGTCTCGATTACTACGCCAACTCCCTCCACTGCCCCACAGCCTCATTGGATCATTACATGTCATTATGACAGGTTGTTCAGTATTTTTCAGTAAATTAAGTAATTCCGCTTTGCCCCCAGAGTCTCCTCTAATCGTAGCAGCTTCCTCCTCTTCTGGTGATAATATTTTGTTGATTTTTTCTTCTGAAATTTGACGAAAACCGCCAGATAGATGGTCAACTTCATCCAATAAAATTACAGTTTTCGAATCCTTTTCTCTGCCACTTGCAAAAGCATCGAGTGATATGTGCTGACTCCCCCTAGTCGCAGCACGTCTTATTGATGCAGCATTTCTTTCTTCAGAAGCATTGAGCTCAATAATAGTCCAACCTCTCTCTTTCGCGACTGCTTTTGCAAGGGTGGTTTTTCCTACACCAGGAGGTCCAGATAACAATAATCCACGTTTTTCAGGATTAGTTCCCTTTGCCCAGCGGTCAAGCCATTGGCTAATTCTGCGTAATTGTGAGTCGTTGCCCTCCATATCAGACATCTTCATCGGACGATATTTTTCCGCCCAATCCTCTATGCCTTGTGTTGTACTCACGAGTGCCTCTAATCATGGAGCCTCATGAAGATTGGCTAGAACAGTGAGTGCATCGTGCCGGCTAATAGATTCGAAATGATTTCATCAACAAAAGCTCTTACTTGGACTTGGTCATCTCTTCTTCTAATTGTTACACTTCCATCTTCAAGGGACGTGTGGTCGATTGTAAGTGCCCAAGGCACACCTATCTCGTCGGCTCTAGCATAGCGTCGTCCAATTGACTTGCTTGAGTCCATTTCTGCATTTCTGTGAGGTAAGGAATTTATTGCCTTGGCGATTTCTTTTGCCAATTCTCCCATTCCGTCTTTGTCAAATAGCGGTAAGACAACACAATCAACACTAGAAATACCTTCAGGAAGTCGAAGGAATGTGTAGTTTTCACCTTCCTTTTCAGATTCTTGATAAGAGTGATCTAAAATGTGCCAAATGATTCTATCAATTCCAAATGCAGGTTCTATTACATGTGGAGTAAACCATTCTCCACTGACATTGACTACTTCTTTTCTTCGCTCAACCATATTTTCATTTATTGAAACAACATTTCCGTTCGATAGTGTAAGCTTAAACGGAAATGA
>JASMAJ010000093.1 GCA_030754395.1 Candidatus Thalassarchaeaceae archaeon
CTGGAGTTCATGATGAAGTGCGCACTGTTCGCTTTCAAAGATGGTATGACAAACCGAATCTTCTGGACAAAATGCGTGATCTGTTAATCACCGTTACAATCGATGAAGAAGAAGTCAGAGAACTAGCCAGTAAAATAGGGGAGAAGGCTTCTCCACAAGATGTTGATTTATCGCTCATGATTCTAGCATCAAAAATGTCCATGGAAGGACGGAAAGTCACACTCGTATCTGACGATTTCAAGATGACAACAACGGGTGACAAGATAAATTTGAATTTTGATACCTGCCCCCCTTCTACATTTCTTCAAAGACTTGCAGATTTAGGCTCGCGTGGTCAACGCACTAGATTGAGAAGTCTCTCAAGGCGTGTTCGTGCCGCAGAAATGCGTTATGCCATCAGCAGGGCAGGGCAATATGATATTCAGGCAAAATTGACTTGGATGGTGGATTCTCTTCTCACTTCACAAACTACACCAACCACTGCAATAGAAGGTGCAAATGTTTCCCATGAACGAAAAATGATTGGGGCTTTACTTCGCTCAATCAATGGGGAAGTAGTGAAAAAATCTATGTTGAAGAAACTCGGAACGTTACCTGAGGTTTGTGCCCCTGTCGCCACACTAGATGAGCACCTTGCATCGATGTCCTCTGATGGAAGTTCAGATGATATACAGCAAGAATATGATGATGCGGCTAACATTCTTAGTGAGGTTCTTGAAAAAACAGGATTTGGACTAGCCCCCCTAGATGAGGAGATGGCTGAAATTGCTCATCGTGCAATGGCCGGTCACCTCTATCGAATGGAATCTGCTCTCGGTGTAATGGCAAAGATGTCAGGCAATATTGGACTAGCGAGGCTACATCTTTCTCGTGCCTTGCATTCAGCCACTCTTGTGGATGATGTCGAATCAGAGATGAGGGCAATGCATCAACTTGGAATGTTATCCTTGGCCACTAATGATTGGCACCGGGCCGCCTCTCTGTTTGAAATGTCAGATAGACAATCTCAAATTATCGATGAAAATCGTCTACCACACCTTGTATTAGCAGGTATTTCTAGACATCTAAATGGAGATGAAGCACTTTCATTAGCACACATCAAAGCAGGTATTCCAATAGTTCGGAGTAACAAAATTGAGGCGGCTCACATCCTTGCTTCAGTTGGTAATGCCTTGCTGACTGTGGATTGTCCTGGTCTTGCACTTGAAGTGCTTGATGAAGCGATGGAATGTGCTGTTGAATCCAAACAAGATGATCGCTTGGAGATGTTGGCCGACCATTTGCTATTGGCAAATACTGCAATCAGCAATCAAGAACAAGACCAATACGACGGATTGAGGAAGTTGCTAGATGGATTGAATGAGATTCATGAAGATGCTGTCGAAGAATTTGAAGCACTGATAACTGATATTGATGAACGGACTGCTGAACTTTCAAAACCATTAGATGAAACATGGACTGAATGGCAGGCCGCCTCACGATTGATTCCTGATGGAGCACCACTCACCGTTTTGCGAATTGATGAAGATGATGATGGGCGTCTATTGATTATTACACACCACTCAGAAATTGGCGCAATCGGACTTTGGTTGCCCGAAGGTGGGATTCAGGTCGCTCCAGGTAATTTGATTCACATACAAGACAGTAGAGTCAAAGTGGCAACCGCACCAGAATTTCTCCGTGAAATCCATAATATCCGAGGATTAGTTGCTGTTGAAGAGCCCGAAGCACTCTCTTTTGTCGTGAAAACTGATGACATTCTGGATGATGATTAGATTAATGTTCCAACATTTCTAATCTCTGCCTCGCAATACTGACATATTCTTCAGAGATATCGCAACCAAGGTAGTTTCGATTATTCTTTGCTGCCATTTTACAAGTAGTTCCTGAGCCACACATTGGGTCAAATACTAGGTCACCCTCATTACTCCAAGATAAGATGTGATCTTCTGCTAATTTTTCGGGAAAAACTGCGGGATGTTGAAACGCAATTTTATCACTAGTTGTCCCGTGCATTCCAACGGCATAATCCCATATATTTATTTTGGTTTTGGCATCTTTCAACATCCCTGGAACTTTGTAATTTACTCCATCGGGACCCTTATTGGTGGGCATCATTTCAACCCCTTGTCTAACCGTATCAGTAGTTAGTGGGTTGAAGGTTTTAGGCTTTCCTTTTGTGAACACGAACATGAACTCATAACAGTTAGTATATGCATTTGAACGCATGAATGGCGTGTTTTTCTTACGATATATCATGACATCGTGAACATTGAACCCAACCTCTTGAAAGATTATTGCTTGCTTGAAACTAGTCAAGGATTTATTGCCGTTCTTTATTTTATCAGCGACCACCCAAACAACAACTCCTCCTTCTTTGGTGACTCTGAATAGGCCTTGAGCAATACTCTCACAATCAAAGGTATATCCTTCGTAATCTCTCAGTGAATCGTAAGGTGGAGAAGTTACTGTCAGATTAATGGAACACTCATCCATTTTTTCTGCCATATATTCTACGCAGTTGGCCAATATTATCTGATTCATCACCAACTCAACTCAATCCATTCAAGGCATCAACTGCTAATACAATATCTCCTTGTCCCCAATAATCAACAGCAATGAAGTTGGGTATCTGCCCCCATTGCTCGGTACAATCATCCGCTCGCTCAACAATTACCGGAACCTGATTCGTGATATTGGATGTTGACTCAGACGAGATAGGGTCGCTGATATAATGGTCAAGCCAACGTAAAGAGCTCGAAGTATTACCGCGTGTCAAATCACAATTGAAGTAGGCTGTGTCATTGTAACCCCAGTGTGTTTTTGCCATGTAATCACCATCGTAGTGAGACCACGGTATGTCAATCTCTGGCCGGTCTTGACTAAACAATATTACACGCTCACCTGATTCGATTAAAGATGCAAGAGATGGCCAAGTTGCACCAAGTTCTTGAGCATGAAAATAGGGAGTGAGGTGGGTTGCATCGGAAGCATTAGAGATGTCTTGGGCGGTGACATAACTCTCCAACGAGATGATTAGGACGGCAAAGGAATTATTCTCAAGAAACGCGACTATCTCAATAAAAGCATCCTCTAATGGCCAATTTCCACTTAGAAAACAAGGGTGTGCAATGTAGTCATATCCGCCATGGCAAAGCATTGTCTGATTGTTGTATTCATGAACATCCAAATTGATGACACGGACACCACCATTCATTTGTGCCGTAATATTAGTTCGTTGGCTACTGCTTATGAGGTTATGATGGCGGTCAAGGGATGCATGTGAATTGTGGGAAGTTGCCCAAACGGTTTCATTCACACCACGCAAACACAATTCTCGAAAGCGATTGCATGGGGGGGCCGAGAGGGCATCTTCGGGATTCCAACTATTGTTCTGCTCCCAACCAGTAGTGAAACCATCACCATCGTGGTCAAGGCTAGGGTCTAGTGGTTCAGGCTCTGGCTCAGGTTCTGGCTCAACATCGGGTAGTGGGGGAGGGTCAGAGGTGGCGATTTCGGATGATTGTAAACATCCTGCAAACGCACTGACTACCGTTAATAGCGCCAAAGCAAAGCTTGCAGGCCCACGCATCGTTATTGCCGAAGACGTCGGATTAACTGAATATGTCGGCAAAATCAATCTTTGCTAAACTTAGGAATCTGCACAAAGTTATGGAGGAATATTCAAGCAAAATTTAGTACTTTAATTTGTTTCTCGGAGGCTTCAATTAGACAACTTGTAATAGAATAAATCTTATTTATTCGAGTATAGAGTGACGATTATGAAAGCACATATACCAGTAATGCTAGGAATTTTGATGATTTTACCGACGTTGTTAGTGTTCATTCCCGTAACACAGGCGTCGACGTACAATGATTTCAATATAGAAGATATAATAATTAAAGATGGAGAATACCATGTAATTGACCTTGGAACTATTGATGCTGGAATGAGATTTGACCTTGATGATTCCATCAGCACAAGTGAAGACATTGATGCCTTGTTAATGGATAATTCACAATACCAATCTTGGAAAAATGGGGGTAGCGATTACATTCGTGATGGAAGTTCCATCGATGCTGACTTCATATGGTACACATACACAATCCAAGCAACCGACCATTACTGGTATGTGCTTGAGAATTCTGACCAAACTCCAAATGGAGCTAATGCAGGAGAAGATGTAACTGTTGAGGATGGAGGTATAGATATCCTTGATGCTCTAGACAACGGAATTGAAACACAAGTAATACTAGACCCTGACACTCACGCCTCTTTCGATATAGGAACAGTAAATGCTGGCGACATCATTGATTTTGATCTTGATTGTAGTTTTGTGAAAGAAATCGATGTCTTCGTAGTCAGTAGCGCAAATATAGGGAGTTTTGAATCCGGTTCAGATACATGGAATCGAAATGCTTCGTACTTGAACGAATGCCATGTCATGTGGTCTTATCAAGTAGAGGTGACGGATTCATGGACAGTA
>JASMAJ010000094.1 GCA_030754395.1 Candidatus Thalassarchaeaceae archaeon
CATCATTTGATAGACTTCATTGAAATGTACTAACGACCTATCCACTAACATTTGCCAATGAGTAATAGTTTCAGGCTCACTTGCCTGCATTTTCACAACACGCATTCGTGATCTGTCGGCAAACTCGGAATCAGATTCAAACTTGGCTCGAGCATCCCGATAGAATGTTCCAAGATCTATTTCACTGGAAGGTGTGTCATCCCCTACATCTAGAAGATGTTCAATTAACATACCGAAGGGAGTTCCCCAGTCGCCTATATGATTCTCACCGATTACTTGGTGCCCTTTGTAGGTCAGCATCCTAACTAGAGCATCACCTATTACTGTAGAACGTAAATGGCCAACATGCATATGCTTGGCTACATTTGGTGATGAATAATCGATTACGATGATTCGAGGAGTTTCAATACCAATACCCATTCTCTCATCACGAGTGCGTGCTTCGACTAAACTAGAAAGCCAATCAGCATCGGCTGAGAAATTAAGAAAACCATTTACCGCTGAAACTGAACATATACCATTTAGAGAATCACCTAGCAATAACGCAATCTCATCGGCGATAGCCACAGGCGATTTTCTCAAGATTCTAGACAATGAATGACAAGGAAGGGTGACATCAGCATAGGCGGAATCTGTTGAACCAGCAAGACTGCCCGACCAATCATTCTCCTCAACACCTAATTCAGACATTATATCTCTCAATAAAGGTGAAATCGAGTTGACTAAATCCCTCATTAATATCACCTAGGAAATTGGGTACCTCAGCAAGGCTGCTATTCCTCCAAAAGAAGAATAGAGCGTAGCACCCTCTTCTGTGTCGAGAGAAATTAAACTGACCTTAGCAGAGGTATGACCGGCGAGTTCAGTCAACTCATCTATTATATCCCTAGTCCGATTAGGATCCTCTCGGGCATCTTCAGAGCCACATTTAGGACAACTGGGGATGTCTGAGAGACTAGTCTGAGTTGTTTCCCATTGATGAGAACAGGGTTTGCAATTCCACCCAACTCTCCTCTTTCTAAGTCCTTCAGATAGTAGGAGAGTATCTACTGCACCCTGCTCAAGAGAACTGCGAATCATCATTTCACCATAGGTCGCCTTTGGGTGAGCCTGCATGACTTCACGCAGAAATCTATCGACGAGTGCGCGCTCAGCATCAAGTTCTATTTGATCCATCAGAGTTCCGGCTCTCTGGACAAGTTCACGAAGCCCGCTTTCATTTGAATACCCCACATCAAAGAAAGGCTCTCGGATAAGTTTCTGAATTTCATGATGGAAGTACTCATTTTTGATTACGAAATCTTTGGTATGCCCTGGACCTCCAATAATAATTCCTTGAATATCATCTATCATCGGAAGCCAATATGAACAAGCATGTTCTGTAGCCCGTTTGAAGAAATTGTGAGCGGCTTCCTCAATTAATCGCTCGAATCTCTGAGCTGATTGTCCACCTTGTCGATGTTTGCCCATGATATTGCTTTGCAACTCCTCTTGGCAGTGGATTCTCTTGCCACTAGCCACACCATAAGCCGCTTCACCTCTATCAATTACAAATAATCCGTAAGCGGTTCTATCAATGAGCATCTCTTCTAATTGTGTCAACTCAAAGGTAGAGTCACAACGATATCTGAATGAGGTGATAGCCTCAGGAGGCTCATCAATTACAATAGTAACCAATCTACTTTTGTTATTTCCCACAATTACATGACCTACAAAAATTGCCAAACCATTTTCTCCAGCATTTTTGTAACGATTTAATACTGCAATTCCCGATTCAATAGCATCAGCAACATGTTTACGAGTAGACTTTGATTTGATATTTGCAGCCTGAGCCGCCTCCTGACCAAGTTGACCACGAACATCACTGATTAGGCGGTCTGGTGGAATAATGACTGTAACTAATTCAGTACCCATACCACGCATCTTCTGAAGTTCTTCAAGAGACTTCTTCAGACGAAGCCGACGCTGCTGCATCTCCAAGTCATCGGCCATATACTATCCTCCTGCCGCAAGGCCACGGTCAACGGCATTTCAACCCTCTCAAGTGTATTTTGCGAAGGCATTGAAAGGCGCACTCATCCCCGAGGTTGCGATGGCAACCATTGTTCTAGCCCTTGGAGGCAGCCTTCTAAGGCCTGAAATCGAAGAACGACACTCATGGATTGAGAGTATTATTGGCATCATTAGAGACCGTGTGGCCGCCGATGATCGTATTGGAATTGTTGTAGGCGGAGGAGCCCCTGCAAGGGAAGGAATTAGTCTTGCTAGACCAATTATTGACAATGAAGATCGACTCGATAGAATTGGTATAGCAGCAACACGACTCAATGCAACAATTGTACGTGAAGCTCTTGCCGACGCAGGAGTAATGGTTTCGGGATCAATTCCACATTCAATCAATGAGGCTTCTATGTTGTTCGACGAACGACCCGTAGTGGTAATGGGAGGCACAGTACCAGGTCACACAACTGATGCGGTTGCAATTCGTCTCGCCATAATAACAGGAGCCGAACGCTGCATTATCGGGACAAATGTGAAGCAAGTCTACGATTCAGATCCTCACAATAATCCTGATGCACAATCCTATGACAAACTCACTCACAAAGAATTGCAAGAAATTGTAGGTCCCGCCGAGCATGATGCAGCCGGACCTAGCGGAGTCATCGACCCTATGGGTGTTGCAGATGCCGAAAAAGCAAACCTCACACTAAACGTTCTAGATGGCCGTAATCCTGAGTTAATTAGAGCCGCAATAGAAGGTAGTTCATTTCCCGGTACCATTATCGAATCAGAAGAAGAGTAATATTGGGGGAGAAAAATGAGTCGGAAAGAAAAAATTCAACGCGCTGCAACACGTACTGCCGCTCAAGCACGTGAAACTGCTTCGCGAGAGCGTAAGCGTAGTGGAAGGAGCACACAGGCAAGTGGATCTAATCCCCATCGGCACTGTTCGGTATGTTGGGCTCCTATTCCGCTTGAAGCCGAACCTCCTATTTGTGACAAAGAAGATTGTGAATCTACGCATAAAAAAAGAGAAGGTTCTCGGAAGAGATTGACGATTATGCTCTATCTCTTCCCTGCAATTGCCATACTTCTAGCATTACTCAGCGGTTTTTAGCGTCAGGTTCAACACATACTGTCGTGAGGAGTTACTATGAAGATGGTCCGGGTACTCAGTGTTTTACCGGGATTTGTCGGTTTCATTTGCCTCTTGCTGGTAACCGGAAGTTTGTTTGGAATTGAACTCGATGACACGAGGGTGCAAGCCACAACAGTACCATGTCTAGATGATGATTATGGGGGATGTCCCGTTGGCATGACTGGAAATGATTTCTATGTACCATGGGGATTCAATATACTAGATGTGGATGTAACAATATCATGGAGTGAACCTGGAAAAGCTTGGATTGGTGTTGTGGATTCTAAATATGCTGTCTCTTGCCCTCCTGACACCAATGGACTAACAACTTGTGAATCCGATGATTTCGAATTTGTCGCCGGAGGCCCTGATGTTGATGACTCATTCACCTTCTCACTTGAGCCCGGCGATTACAGATTTACCAGTGGCGGTAGAGATAATTCAAATTTGGATGATCAATTAGTTACTATTGGAACTACTATACACATGGCGACTAGTGGAGAGATAATACTCGCGATTGTAGGAATTCTTCTGATGATTGGTGCAATAGAGATGATATATCCAATCAAATTATTTTGGAACAAATTCATCGCATCTTGAGTAGGGTGGAATCAGTTCTCTTGAAGAACCTCAGTCGTCTCGTAATGTCATGGCAGTGACCAATTGCGAGTCGTGCGGGGCAGAAATTCGTGCAGAGGGACTTTCCCCTTCGTATGGAGGATACCAAATTTATTGTGTGACCTGCGGGGCAACATTTCATACAAAGTGAAAAATCATTTTCTTTTTCGCATCTCTCTTTCCCATTTTGGAGCATGCATCTCAGCCTTTTCTCTACGTTGGGCTATTTCTTCAGCCGAACCTATTGGTTCAATTGATTCGTTCTGACGATGCCAGTCATCGGGTAATTCAAGCGGGTCGATGATAGCATCGGCATCAATAATCTCAATTAATTGACTTCTCAACTCATCAACCCCCTCCCCTGTAATTGAACTGATTCGAATGTTGTCAGAATCGTCTTCATCGAGTAAATCTGATTTTGAATAGGCTACAATCATCGGCCTCTCAGCAAGTAATTCCTTGACTTCATCCATTAAATGCAACTGCTTATCGAGACTCATCCCACTGTCATCAGCACAATCTATCAAAAATAGGATCACATCTCCTACGTTTTCCAGAGCAGCAATTGCCTGCATCTCAATTTGATTGCGCTCAGCCATTGGACGATCTAGTAAACCTGGAGTATCGACCATCTGGTACTTTCGACGACGGTGCTCAAAATGACCAACATGAAGTCTCTTTGTAGTGAATGGGTAT
>JASMAJ010000095.1:0-2769 GCA_030754395.1 Candidatus Thalassarchaeaceae archaeon
CATTCTCCATCAGGAGCATTGTCAATTTATGGACCATATGATTGGTTAGAAATTCGTTGGACTGCTATTTTTCTACTTGCTCTAATTTGCATTCTTCCTTTTTTGTGTATTGAATTAAGAAAATTCGCTCGCCCTGGACTACTTCCTCGAGAAAGAAAATGGTTAGATATTTTCTTGTTAGTAAATACTCTAATATTACCGGTTCTTCTTTGGTATGTGTGGTTTGTCATGATTCCTATTTTTGTAATTGGAGCCACTACTATTGACTCTATCGAAAATGTAAATGCTCATTATGATGCAAAAGAATTATTTTCACTCGCAAGTGGAATTTCTTGGATATTGTTAATTGGTTTCGTAACCACCCTGTCATTTAGTTTAACTCGACTCCTAGGTATTATTGATGATTCCAGGTCACTTTTCTCAACTAAAATTGCTTTAATATGCGGAGGGATTCTAATTCTTACATTACCTAATGTGTTCGAAGGCCTGAGGGTTGTAATCTCAGTCTCTACTATCCTATTGGCTGATACTATTTCTAAGACAGTTCCTTCCGCTACTCTTGGCTCAAGAAATTTTTCCATTTCTCCCAAAATATCTAGAGGAGGCATGGAGGAAAGAATAGCAATTATTGATTGTTCATGTGAAGGAGCATGTCCTCCTCTCTCTAAAGACTCCAAATCTAAAGGAATTGCATTACCAATTTGTTCAGCATTATGCTTGGAAAAATTGGAGCAAGATGCAATAGTGGAATTGGCAAAGTATTCTGGTTTGACTGAGATTGTTATAACAGGTTGTAATAGTGACCCTATTCCAACCAATGTTCGCTCTTCATTGGATTCTTTAGGTGTCAAAGTTCGAGGATTAAGTTGGATGGATGAACCACTAGCATGGGATGAAGGTTGGAGAACTCAATCAATTGCAGTTTTTCTTTCGCAATTCACTGAATCATCTGACAATTGATTTGTTCAGGCTCACATACCCGTTCCCTTCAAGGGAATGAAATCATTCGTAGGTCTAATGGAGGTATGGCGAGTAGTCGTGGGAGTTATTCTACTTCTCTGTGCTAGCCTTATTCAGTTGAATCCAAATTTGGTTGATAATTGGACAGAAAATTCCAATAGTGATGCTGAACAAGAAGATTATCGTTATACTCTCATCCAATCTGAAGAAAGGTGGCTTGTATTACCTGTTTCATTTTCAAATAATAATGTCGATATTTCTAAGATAGAACAATTATTCTCCGGCGAAGGTTCAGCAGAGGAATATCTTTCACTAATGACAAATGGTGCGACAGAATTAGAAGTAGAAGTCAAAGATGTTTGGAAAACCTCTTCTCCAGTTAAACAATGGGGTGAGGACGTAGATGGAGAAAGGGATTATGGATCAGATGGAAATGGCGTGGAAAGTCTAGTTAATAGTGTGGTTTTTGACGTTCTTAGCGAAGAAGATTTGAGTCCATGGGATTTGAATAATGATGGAGTAATAGATCGCCTTCTTTTGATTCATTCAGCCCCACCTCAAGAAAGTACAGGGAACTCTAATTCTTTTTGGAGTCATTTTTCTCTAATGGATAATCCTATAGAAATTCAGGATTGGCGAATTGAACATTATGTTGTTGCTTCGATAGATTCAGGACTTGGAACAATCGTTCATGAATCTCTTCATTCCATGGGTGCTCTAGATCTCTATGACGTTCATGATGAGCTTCCAACTAGTAATTGGAATGGTGTTGGTGATTGGGGAATTATGGCTAGTGGAAATTGGAACGGCGAGGGGGATATCCCTGCCATGCCAATTTCTTCAACATTGGATTTGATTGGAGTAAACAACTCAATCGAAGTCGATACTAGTATTCAATCTTCATTTGAATTATATCCTCTTACTGATGGTGGGTTCTCATTGAAAGTCCAAATTGCGACAAATGAATGGATTAGGTTTACTTTTCGAGGAGGTGCTGATTTTGATTCCTCATTACCAGGTTCGGGGATTCTTGTCGAACATCAAAATCGTAATTTTGGGGATGAGTCGGATAACTTGGTTAACACAAACCCTAATTTTCCATGGGTCAAAATTATCGAAGCAGATGGTGACTCTGCATTAGTAAGAGGAAAAGATTCCGGAGCAGCTTCTGATACCTTTGTTGAAGGGAATATATTGGGTTCTATGGGTATGCAAATTAGAGATAGCCAAGGCAGGCTTGTCACTTGGTCAGCTTCTATTGATGAGTTAAATTCTTCTTCTGCAATTGTATCATTTACACCAGTATCACAGGTGCCTAATATCGAAGTCCAATTATCCTCAGGACACCTAGAAATCCTTGAAGGTGAATCAATAACGGCACAAGTCAGTTCACCTATTTCTTGTGATTTACAAATAGATCTACATTCCTCGGAATCTTCTGCTA
Source organism: Candidatus Thalassarchaeaceae archaeon (assembly GCA_030754395.1). Lineage (GTDB taxonomy): Archaea > Thermoplasmatota > Poseidoniia > Poseidoniales > Thalassarchaeaceae > MGIIb-O1. The sequence continues at coordinate 2,405 of JASMAJ010000095.1, forward strand.
GCCAGGGTCCTAGAGTTTCTCCTATTGAGGCTGGAGATTCTACAATTGTAATTTTATCCGCCTCTCAAATTACTAGTAGTGCTGGATATCTTCGTGGATCTATTGGATGTGAAGGGGAAGGTTCTTGGGATATCGACAAAGATTGGTATCAAATTGGCCATCGTTTAGAGACAAATACTCTTGAAGCACTAATTGCTTCGGACGGCCCTTCTTCTGTAACCTTTCAACCCGGATGTATTGGAGATGGTGCTAGGTCTTACTCAATTGCAATTGATGGAGCTGCATCAAGGATAGCAACAGTTCGTTCACAAGGCGAATTTGAGGCCTGCCCATCAATTGAAATTGACATCAATCCTAATGATCTT
>JASMAJ010000095.1:2779-4324 GCA_030754395.1 Candidatus Thalassarchaeaceae archaeon
TTACTCCAGGTATGCTTGCAAGAGGTGATTTGGTTTTCGTCGACTCATTTGGAATTGAGCAACGAGTTCCTGTCGAATTTACTGCCAAATCATCATTTAATGGAAACAGTCCGATAGCATGGTTAGCTCAACCAAGTAATGGCCTTTCAATTATTTTGATACTATCTGCATTAGTTATTGTAACGGGGGAGAGGGATAGTCATTCACACCTTGGAGATAATAAAAAGAGCAGTGTGGGAATTAAAGAAAACCACCAATCCTTGATTATAGTCGATGAGTTAGAGTAATTATCTTTTCCGAGGATTTGACCAACGTGCGTTTGCGGGTGGTCGTGTAATCGCTAAATAATTCCACTTGTCATTTTCCTTCACTGGTATTAACCAAGTTTTATTCACTCCTGATGCAAGTCTAGATGCTAGGCAAGTGGCGGCCCAATCATTTGGCGCTCTCGATGGAAGGGTGATGAGATAAGGCGCATGCTCTTCACCGATTGTCTTGTCATAGCACCTCCATTCCGTTCCATATTTGAATCCAGGTCGTGGATGTAATCCTCTTGAAAGGATGTCCGTCAGAATTGCCACTTCTTCTTGTTCAAATTCACCATCAATTAATGCGCAAGTTGTAGAATCAACAAAAATACCACCTTCTACTTGAATTCCTACTTGAGGAATACTCCAGTCTTCTATTGGATAAATCCTGCCTTGATTTATTGAAACCCCTTCATTAAGTGCTAATAGTGAATCAATTACATTGTCACAATCTATAGTCCCCCTAGGGTCTACTCTGGATACTCGATATGTAACAACACTAAGCTCATCATCAACAACTAGAACTTCTGCAAGCCTTCCCTTTTCACTAACTTTGCACGACCATTCAATAATGTCTACAGTATCTAGATTCTGATTCGAAAAGAACCATCTGACTTCAGCAATGGGTTCACTATTCCTTGGATGTTTATCTGACTCCCACCTGATGCCCCAGGTTTCTGGTTCAGAAGTAACGTTGAATATATCTGAATTATTTGAAAGAACAATTTTGTTGCCTGGTACACGCAATGCTTCAATAATGGCGTATTCAGCCAATAATGTAGTGTTTTCCAAAATAGTCGAACCGAACCAATCTTCTGAAGGCAGAGGTATATTTCGATAATGATGGCAATACAAAATTTCTCCAGCAGAGAGTATTAATTTTCCATCTTCTGTAGGTCTACCGATTGCAGATTTATCTCTCAATCGATTTGTAGATGGTCCCTCAATGACCCAACAATTAGAGTCACCACCGTTGTACCATCTCATGTTCTAGCGGCAAGCCATCCATCCTTGAGTGCGTCGGTTCCCCAAACCTCATTCGGCTCCTTCTCTACGCACATACATGACGATTGAGGATAAGCCGAGGTCACGGACTGAAACACTGCGTAAACTTCGCTCAACTTTAGATGGCATCACTGATTCAAAAGTGACTCTAATTGGCGACGTTATGCTTGATAGATACCACCATGGTTTTGCGAACAATCTCAACTCAATTGCGCCCGTCCCGGTCTTGAAA
>JASMAJ010000096.1 GCA_030754395.1 Candidatus Thalassarchaeaceae archaeon
TGGTTTTTCTCCTGCATAATGGCGCCTATGGTTTTCTTCAAGTATAACATCACAGATATCTCCTAATTCTTGTGCAGTGAAGCAAGTCCCAGTCGGATTCAATGGACTATTCAATATTAGAACTCTAATTTCTGTAACCCTCTCCTTGAGAGCAGAAGCTGTAGGGAGAAATCTACTTTGTGATGTTCCCTTAATTGGTATGTCTACTGCATCATTCAAGTGCACATAGTAATGGTTATTCCACGCTGGGACACCGTGAGCTAAACCATCTCCTGGGCCAAGAAAAAGGCGAAAAGATGCGTATAGAACTGGCCTAGCGCCACTACCAACGATTACACCTTCGGGTTTAACATCATACTGATACCTGTATGTCATCCATTCAGCTAATTGTTGGCGTAATTCAGGAATACCAGCCGCGGGAGGATAATTAGTCTGTTTTGAAGATACTGCGGCAGTTAATTCATCAATGAAAATAGATGGGACAGGAAATTGTTCGGGAGAAAAATCACCCACTGTAAATGCTGCAATTTCCTTCCCTGCCGCCTTCATTTTTCGGACATCTGCTGCGATTGAGAGTATCCTACTTCTCTCAATTCCATTCGCCATATCAGAGAGGTACCACTCGCTCCCCTCTCCCATCATAACACTCTTGAATCAGGCGAAGTCTTTAGACTAAACCATTAGTAATACTGAAAAAAGAGCGACTCCCCCTCCAATCAATGGACGAATGTTCTGCATTACGCGCCTGCATCCTTGATGGCATTCCTGATGATATTCCATCACACCCTAACATCGATACAAATATCGAACATGCACCTGCTAGAAGACAGATTTTGACTAACGATGAAAAACGATTAGCATTAAGGAATGCCCTACGTTATTTCCCCCCCCACCAACATGCACAACTAGCCCCAGAGTTTGCAGATGAATTGGAATCATTGGGGCGCATTTACATGCATCGTTATCGCCCAACTGAATACTCAATGAAGGCTCATCCGATCAAGATGTATCCAGCTCAATCACAACAGGCAGCATCTATCATGTTGATGATTCAGAACAACCTAGACCCAACTGTTGCTCAATTCCCACACGAATTAATTACCTATGGAGGAAATGGTGCTGTATTCCAAAACTGGGCACAATATCTATTGACTATGAAATATCTTGCTACTATGAATAATGACCAGACTCTTGTCATGTACTCCGGCCACCCTCTAGGCCTATTTCCGTCTAATTCTGAGGCTCCTCGTGTTGTAATTACAAATGGCATGGTTATTCCAAATCACTCTTCACAAGATGATTATGACAGGTTAAATGCCCTAGGCGTTAGTCAATACGGTCAAATGACTGCCGGTTCTTACATGTACATCGGCCCACAGGGTATTGTTCATGGCACTACTATCACACTGCTGAACGCTGCGAGAAAATACCTAGGCAGAAGTGGTGATGAAGGTCTTGCAGGCGTTACTTTTGTTACTAGTGGATTGGGAGGTATGAGCGGCGCTCAGGCAAAAGCCGCAGTCATCGCTGGGGCCTCTTGCATTATCGCTGAAGTTAACAAAAATGCTGCCGAAAAAAGATTATCTCAAGGCTGGTTGGATGAGGTAATTTCTGATGTTGATGAAGCAATCGATAGAATGGTGGAATCTGCCTCACAAGCCCATCCAATTAGTATCGGTTATTTAGGTAATATCGTAACCCTATGGGAACGACTAGCTGAGCGTGATATCAAAGTGGATTTGGGAAGTGACCAAACATCTCTACATAATCCTTGGCAGGGAGGTTATTATCCTGTGGAAATCGATTTAGATTCTGCCAATTCCATGATCGTTGAGGAACCAACAAAATTCAAGGAATTGGTACAAGAGTCTCTGCGTAGGCAAACTTCTGCAATCAATAGTATGTGTGGTAATGGAATGCATTTTTGGGATTATGGTAATGCCTTCCTGCTTGAGTCTAGTAGGGCAGGTTCTGAAGTTGTCAATGATGATGGCACTTTCCGCTATCCCTCATATGTTGAAGATATAATGGGGCCAATGTGTTTTGATTATGGATTCGGACCATTCCGTTGGGTTTGTACTTCCTCACTACCTGCTGATCTAGAGAAAAGCGACCAGATTGCCAAAGAAATACTAGAGGAATTGGCAAAAAATAGCCCTATCGAAATTAAACAACAAATGCTAGACAATATCAGATGGATTTATGAGGCTGGTAGAAATAATATGGTTGTAGGTAGTCAAGCACGCATCCTTTACGCTGATGAGAAAGGAAGAAGGGCAATCGCACAAGCCTTCAACGAAGCAATTTCCTCGGGAGCAATTAGTGCCCCAATTGTACTGGGTAGAGATCACCACGATGTGTCCGGCACAGATTCACCTTACAGAGAGACTGCTAATATTAACGACGGCTCAATGTTTACTGCTGATATGGCTGTACAGAACTTTGTTGGTGACGCTTTTCGAGGGGCTACATGGGTAAGCCTTCACAACGGTGGTGGTGTTGGATGGGGGGAAGTAATCAACGGCGGTTTTGGATTGCTTCTTGATGGGACTCCACAGGCTTCGTATAGATTGAATTCAATGCTTAATTGGGATGTAAACAATGGAATTGCTCGTCGGGCTTGGGCTCGTAATACTGGTTCCCTAACTGCAGCCAAACGTGCAATGCAATCCGATTCTTCTCTATTAATTACCATTCCTTCTGAAGCTGATGATGATGTAATTTCTCAATTCTTCCAAGATTGATTGTTTTATTGCTCTTTGATTATCATTAAGACCCCATCCCAATTCGCAGTTACATGAGTTTGGTTCTCGATGGTAGTCATCTGACCATTCATGATGTTGAAAGGGTTGCTATAGGAGGTGACCAAGTCTCCATCTCGGATGAGGCTAAGGGGCGGATTAACGCTTGCCGTGAAATGATTCAGCGTAAAATTGACGCACATGAGGTAATGTACGGCGTAACCACTGGCATAGGCGAATTCAGTGAGGTTGTCCTAAATCCCGAACAGGTTTTGAATTTTCAAAAATATCTGGTCTACTCACATGCTGCCGGCATTGGTGAAGCCATGCCTATTGAGGTTGTGCGCGGGGCTATGGTTGGTCGAATCAATGTTCACTGTCATGGAAATTCAGGGGGGAGGCTTGAAATCACTCAATTGCTAATTGATATGGTAAATCATGGAGTAACTCCGTTAGTTGCTAGCAAGGGTTCAGTTGGTGCATGCGGGGACCTCTCACCAATGTCTCAAATTGCTATTACAATGATGGGCGAGGGAGAGGCCTTCTTTGAAGGTAAACTGATGCCTTCCGCAGATGCACTTTCATCTGCTGGCCTCAAATCAATTCAACTTGAAGCGCGTGATGGATTAGCCATTATCAACGGCAGTAATATGTTGACTGCCATGGCTGCATTAACCCTTTGTGATGCCCTTAGGTGGTTGAAATATCACGATATTTCTGCTGCTATGACGCTAGAAGCGCTCAATGCCAATTTACTTGCATTTGACCCTCTTTTACATGAACTCAAGGGATTCAAAGGGTCTATGGAAGTTGCTTCTAATCTTTTGAGGCTAACCGAAGGCTCTGCAATTGTAACTTCATCTGGAAAGAAAGTTCAGGATGCCTATTCACTTCGTTCTACCCCACAAGTAATTGGTTCATTGAAAGATGCTTTGAACTATGCCATTACCCAAATTGAGATAGAATTGAATGGTGTCGGTGATAACCCGATCTTCGTTGTTGATGAAGAAAGAGTGATTACTGGAGCTAACTTTCAGGGTTCACCTGTTTGCCTTCCTATGGAGATGGTTGGAATTGGCCTCTCAATGGCTGCTGTTCTTAGTGAGAGGCGTTTGAATCGCCTAACTAATCCTGCTCTTTCTGGGGGGTTACCTCCATTCCTAACCGAGAAGCCAGGACTTCATTCTGGACTTATGGTGGCTCAATATACTGCATGTGCTCTTGTTGCAGAGACCCGCATTCTCTCGCACCCAGCCGCAAATCAAAGTATTCCAGCTGCTGCCGATCAAGAAGATTTCGTCAGCATGGGGATGACTACTACTCAGAAAACTAGAACCATCATGGAAAATTGTTTTGGGGTTCTTTCCATCGAAATGAATGCTTCAGCTCAAGCCCTCGATATTCGTAATCTAAAATTAGGAAAAGGAGTAGCAGAGGCTCATAAGATTATTCGAGGTTGCATTGAACATTTGGATAATGATAGGCCACTTTACCCTGATCATAACAATATGGTTGAACTACTGCACAGCGGCAAAATTCTACAAGCAGTTGAGGGTGCAATAGGCAAATTAGACTGAT
>JASMAJ010000097.1 GCA_030754395.1 Candidatus Thalassarchaeaceae archaeon
GCATTAGCTTAGCCAGTGCTAGCATGATGAATGGGAGGTAGGTCAATTTTGGTTGGTTTCCATCTCGACTTGAGTTTAGTAATTGCCGTAACTCCTCGAGTTCAGTAACATCAATTTCCTCAAAGTAGGAGAAGTGTGGTATATGTCGCTTCGAGATAGTCATCTGCTCAGCAATCTTTCGACGTAGTCCAACCACTTTGATTTCTTCAATATCAGTTCTACGTGTTGTATAGGCAACTGGAGCTGCTCCTTGCACCATGCCTCCTGCAGCAATATAAGCATCTAGATCAGCATGACGGATACGTCCTGCTGGTCCGCTCCCATGAACCGCAGAAAGTTCGACACCGGCTTCCCTTGCTCTTCTCCTTACTGCCGGGCTTGCTAGTGCTTTGCCCCCCTTTCTTCCTTCTGTTGCAGTTGCTTTAGCTACTGGAGGTAGTGGTGTTGGAATTTCGATTTTGGGAACTGGTTCAGGTGTGGGTGTAGGAGCATCATTTGCAGGTTTTGGTTCCGGCTCTGATTGTTCTACAGGAGAAGTCTTCTCTGCTTTCTTCTTAACAGTTGGTTCAGAGTTATTTCCACCCCCAAACTCTACTAGAGGCGAACCCACAGCAATCATATCACCGACATCACCATGCATTACAGAAACAGGTCCATCATATGGGGAGGGGATTGTCACAGTTGCTTTGTCAGTCATGATGTCTACAATAGGGTCATCTTCTGAGACATTATCTCCTACAGAAACGTGCCATAATACAACTTCTCCTTCTACTACTCCTTCTCCTATGTCAGGTAGTTTGAATACTCTATTCGACATTTTCATTCCTCCATTGTTTTCTTTATTGCATCTGCAATTCTAGCAGGACTTGGCATGTAATCCCATTCTGTTGTGTGGGGAAATGGCGCATCCCACCCCGTGACTCTCTCAATAGGTGCTTCTAGGTGGTAGAAACATCTCTCCTGAATACTAGCAGCCATCTCAGCACCGAATCCACTAGTCTTCGGTGCTTCGTGTACAATCACACATCGCCCGGTCTTCTCAATTGATTTGACAATAGCATCTCGGTCCCAAGGAATTAATGTCTGTAGATCAATTAAATCACAGCTTATTCCCGAGTCTTTGATTGCTTGTTCACTAACATGAACCATGGCTCCCCAAGAAATTACTGTACAACTCTTCCCTTCCATGGCCATTCTAGCTTCTCCAATAGGGACTCTGTAATGTGATTCAGGGACTTCTGCCTCTGGATGACTCTTCCAAGTAGGGACATTGTGAGGGTCTCCATAAAATGGTCCTCTGTAGCATCTCTTCGGTTCAAAAACAATGACCGGGTCATTGCATTCGATAGCTGATATTAGCAAACCTTTGGCATTGTACGGAGTTGATGAGTAAACAATTTTGAGACCTGCCGTATGTGTAAATTGAGATTCTGGACTTTGTGAGTGGTGATGACCTCCACGAATTCCTCCTCCTGCTGGAGTTCGTATTGTGAGAGGGCACCAGTATTCACCTCCTGATCGGTGTCTAACCTTGGCAATCTCATTGACAATTTGGTCGTATGCAGGAAAGATGTAATCTGCAAATTGGATTTCTGCTATAGGTCGAAGACCATTTATTCCCATTCCAAATGCGATTGCAGCAATTCCTCCCTCTGAAAGAGGCGTATCAAAAACACGATGACGACCAAACTTCTCTTGAAGTCCATCTGAAGTTCTGAAGACTCCTCCAAAGTAACCAGCATCTTCTCCAAAGAAAAGAACATCCTCATCTTTCTCAAGCATATTGTCGAGTGCGGAATTTACCGCTTCGACCATGTTCATTTCAGCCAATTAATCCCCTCCGAATCTCTTCATCTCATCCCATTGTTCCTTTAGATGCCAAGGAACTTCTTCGTAGACTTCGGTAAATATTGCATCTGCAGAGGGATATGGCCCATTCGCTAAGTCTCCATATTTGATGGCCTCTTTGTAGGCAGCCATAACCTCGCCATCAACACGTTCTTCGAGTTCTTTCTGCCTATCTTCACTCCATTCCTCTATCCTGATTAAGTGCTGTACTAATCTCTCGATAGGATCTCCTCCCGGCCATGCATCTTGCTCATCTTTGGGCCTATATCTTGAGGGATCATCGCTTGATGAGTGTGCTCCTGCTCTGTAGGTTAGAACTTCGATATGTGTTGCTCCTGAGCCGCTCAAAGCTCGCTCTCTTGCCCATTTTGTTACTGAATATAGAGCGAGAAAATCATTTCCATCAACGCGGAAACTGGGTATGTTGTATGCTAAACCTCGGGCCGCGAATGTAGGATTTCCGCTTGCCACACTTGAGTGAGTTGAAATGGCCCATTGATTATTCACGATGTTGAGGATAACTGGTGGTTTGAATACCGATGCAAAGTTTAGAGCATAGTGGTAATCACCTGTTGCACTTGACCCATCTCCAATCCATGTTATGCAGCACTCGTCAAGACCCTTGTATTGAGACGCCATGGCAACCCCAATGCTCTGACTAAATTGTGTACCAACTGGACTAGATACAGAAATAAATCGCCCTTCTTTGTAGGTATAATGTACTGGCATTTGTCGTCCTTTGATATTATCTTCTTCATTGCCTATACAATGACAAATCATACTCACCATGTCTCGTCCACGGACAAACTGAGCTCCAGGCTGCCTGTAGGTGGGAAAAACCCAATCTTGATTTTCAAGTGCCATCGTTTGGGCTATTGCAACTGCTTCCTCACCAAATGAACGCATGTAGAATGAGAGTTTTCCTGTACGCTGCATCTTCATCATGCGCTCATCAAATACTCGCATTCGGACCATGTGCTCAAGCCCTTCTCGAAGTTCATTCGCTGAGAGTTCGGGATTCCAATCTCCACTTGCATTGCCCCCAAAGTCGAGAACACGAACAAGTCCGAATGCATGTTCATTAGTTTGTGATGCGGTACAATTGGCGGGGTCGGGTCTGGATAAATCACCGGGTTCAAATTCCCACGAATCGAAGTGTGGCTTGTCCCCAGGACGCAAGGGGGCGGTTGGAATTTGCAATGTGCCCGTTTTCTTTTTCCCAGCCATATTACCCTCACCCATTACTCGTTCATATTGTTTCATGTTCACTATTCAGTAAATCTTCATTAGGATTCAAGTGGCTGATTGCAGATCCAGTTGAATCCCGAGTCACCACGGGCTCTCCACCTTGTGATTCATCAAATAGCAATCCTGCTCTATATGATGAGCGTACTAATGGTCCGCTAGCGACGGCCAAGAATCCAATTTCTCTAGCCGCCTGATCCCATTCTGCAAATGTTGTAGGGTCTGGGAATCTATCTACTGCTAAGTGCTTCCAACTGGGTTGCAAGTATTGTCCCAGAGTAATGATATCAACTCCTGCTTCTCGCAAACTTTTCATCGCTTCAACAACCTCCTGATCGCTTTCCCCAACTCCTACCATGATACTAGATTTAATCCGAATATCTGGACGAAGTCGACGCGCTTCTTTCAAAATCTTCAAAGATTGGTCGAATGAAGCTCTTTTGTCCCTGACAATAGAATCTAGTCGAGGTACACATTCTACATTGTGCGCAAAAACCTGTAACGGCAGTTCATGTAGTAGATTTTCTAGAGCATCTATGTTTCCATCTAAGTCAGAGCATAGTAATTCTAATCCTATATCTGGTGCTTTTTCGTGAACGGCCAAAATACAATTCTTGTAGTGATTTGCTCCTCCATCAGGCAAATCATCTCTATTGACAACAGTGATGACCGCATGTGAAACTCCCATTCTCACAACGGCTTCAGCTAATTCTTCTGGTTCGTTAGAATTCAAAGGAGGAGGGCTTTTTTGTGTATTTATTGCACAGAACCTACAACCTCGGGTGCAAATGTCTCCAGCAATCATGAACGTAGCAGTCCCACGGCCCCAGCAATCGTGAATATTGGGGCATCGAGCCTCTTCACATACTGTATGGAGTCCATGTTCGTAGACATTTGTCTTTGTCTCATTATAGCGAATTTGAGAGTCTCCAATAGGGAGTCTCGTCTTGAACCATGAGGGGAGTCTCTTGCGTTGTGATTTTCGTCGTCCTTCAAGATTCATCTGAATGGTGTTTTCACAGCCCTCAGTGTTGTTTTCGCGAACATCAGTCTGTGGCAGCCTGATACCCATGGAGCCAAGGGATAGACATACGGCGTTAATCGTTCTCATTGTGACTGTTGGCG
>JASMAJ010000098.1 GCA_030754395.1 Candidatus Thalassarchaeaceae archaeon
CTTTGTAAACCATAAGAAAATTGTTTGTGAACCCTCTATCGATGACATTCATAACAATGTCTGCATCACCATCTCCATCGATGTCACCAACATCCATATCCATTAGATAGGGAGTGTCGACTGTAATAGGATCTGATGACGACCACTGATTAACACGCTCATTGCAATCACCCCAAAGAACCGTCAAATTTCCTGGAACATGAGGGCCACCTACAAATCGAATATTTTGTTGATAGTAAATCAAATCATTAGTTCCGTCGCCATCGACATCATCAATGTAAACTCTGACTCCATCAGCAGTACCCTCAAATCCAGCACGATATGAATCATTATTTGAGATAAAAACGTCTTGCCTGTCCCCAAAGCCTCCATTTCCATCATTATACAATGCACTGATGAAGTGACCCATGGAACTCGCTGCGGCAACATCATTGTCCCCATCACAGTCAAGATCTCCTATTGTGATGTAGGAAGGATCTCTCTGTACCGCATACTGAGTAATGTGTGAAGCAGATGCTGCTGGCACCAGAGAAAGCATTGGCGAGCTCAGCATTAACACGACGAGCAGAATAGATAATCTTCCTTCTCGAGAAGTTCTTGAAGCGTTCTTTGCGGTGGACATCATGCTAACGCGAATTTCAGTTGTCTCTTATGCCTTCGCCCGCATTGATTAAAGCAACTCCTTAGGAGTTGTAGCAAAAAAATGATGAAATAATACACAAAAGTCAGAGTAAATTTCCCATCAGTGTGACTCCAACCAACTCGGATTTGGAGCATAATGAGTCTCAATACCACCGTGAATTCGCTCTAACTTTCCTAGTAACCAAAGCCTATCTAGGAACATTTGTAGATCTATTCCTGAACGATTTATTTTCTCACCTATCAGAGCCTCAATAGAGCTAACTGACAATGAAGTGTGGCCATGTTCCCTAACCACTAAAGTCAAAATTAGTTGAATCCAAGCTTCAGCATGAGGGTCACCCGAAATATTGTCCGACAGAGGTTCTGGATTCTCCTCTAATTCATCGAGGAAAATACTAATCTCAGATAGATCTGGCTCCGTTCTATCGGGAACGCCAATTGCCTCCATTCCAACATTAATGTCCAAATCGCCAACAACTCTGACAATTGATGGTAATCTACTAGGATCAGGCGGAGGGCCTGGTAATTCTATTTCCTTCTTTGAATCTGATTCTTGAGCACTCCCTATATCGCGATTTGAAACTTCTTGGACAAATCCGATGTCACCTTCCATACCAATTCTTTCTCGGTAAAGATTGACCCAAGAGGGAGGTCCTTGGATAACTATCTCGATATCATGCTCGTTTGAGCGGAACGAGAAACGGATGTTGTCTTCGTCAGTCACGTATTCACCCACTGCGTCTAATGATTTGAACTTCAGTATTGAGAAAGATTGCGAAGAACTGTCTGGAGAATGCCTCCATTTCGATAATAATCCACTTCAACGGGAGTATCTAGACGAACTCTTGCTTCAAATTCGACAGCCTCGCCACTTTGCTTTGTAGCAGTCACAGTAATACTAGAAAGTGGTTCCAAATTAGCATGTGAAGGGATATCAAAAGATTCACTTCCGTCCAATCCAAGTGAGTCTGCATTCTCTCCATCGGGGAATGTTAGCGGGAGCACACCCATACCAACTAAATTCGAGCGATGTATTCTCTCGAACGAGGTAGCAATAACTGCCTTAACGCCTAGCAACAAGGTACCCTTGGCTGCCCAATCTCTACTACTGCCAGTACCATACTGAGTTCCTGCAAGAACTACCAAGGGTGTTCCAACTTCTTGATACCTCATACTAGCATCAAATACTGATGTCACCTCATTTGTTGGAAAATATGTTGTGAATCCACCCTCGGTTCCGGGGGCGATTTGATTGCGAATTCGGACATTAGCGAAGGTTCCTCGCATCATAACTTCGTGATTGCCTCGACGACTGCCAAAGGAATTGAAATCACGTGGCTCCACTCCCTTGGAGACGAGATATTGGCCAGCCGGGCCGTGATGAGGAAATGCACCTGCTGGACTGATGTGGTCAGTTGTAACCGAGTCGCCTAACTTTAGAAGAACACGCGCATCAACAACTGGTTCAATCGATTCTGGTTCGGCTTTAATTCCTTCAAAGAAAGATGGTAATCTGACATAAGTTGATTCATCAACCCAAGGATATAGTGCACTCTGGCTGCTCTCAACAGCATCCCATTTTGGTTCTTCAAGAATGTCAGAATATCTTTTCCTAAATATCTCTGGACTGATTGCAGACTCCATTGTAGATTTGATTTCCTCATCAGAAGGCCAAATATCTGCAAGCATCACAGGTACACCCTCGGAATCATGCCCTAATGGGTCTGAAGCGAAGTCAATATCTAGAGTCCCTGCAATCGCATAAGCCACTACAAGAGGTGGGCTAGCCAAGTAATTGGCCTTGACTTTCTGATGAATTCGACCCTCAAAGTTACGATTCCCTGAAATAACACTGCTAACAATGAGATTCCCTGAATCTATTGCCGCCTCGACATCAGAATCTAGAGGCCCCGAGTTTCCAATACAAGTAGTACAACCATATCCTACAACACTGAATCCTAGTGCATCGAGATCTTTTGTTAAATCAGCCGCATCAAAATATTCCGTTACTACTCTTGAACCCGGCGCTAAACTTGGCTTAACACATGGAGCAATCGATAGACCAGCAGCACGTGCATTTCGAGCCAATAGTCCGGCTGCAATCATGACACTTGGATTACTAGTGTTGGTACAACTGGTGATTGCTGCGATTACAAGATCTCCGTGTTTAAGTTCTACACCTCGACCCTCGACAGCAGCAGAATCATCATTATTTGAAGAGTCTACACCATGGCCGCTGTGACCGACTGGAGCATTCAGACTCTCCCTCCAGTGTGACTTCATGTCTGAAAGAGAAACTCGATCCTGTGGCCGCTTAGGTCCTGCAAGAGCGGGCTCGACTGTTGACAAATCTAGAGATAAATTTGAGGTGTATTTTGGCGTTGTTGAATTTGAATCAAAGAAAAGCCCTTGAGCTGACAAATAGCGCTTGACATTCTCAACATGGCTCTCATTTCGACCTGAGAGGCGCATATACTGGAGAGTAGTTTCGTCAACAGGAAAGAAACCACAGGTTGCCCCATATTCAGGAGCCATGTTTGCTATTGTTGCTCTATCTGGAAGGCTTAGATTAGCAAGACCTCCACCATAGAATTCAACAAATTTACCAACCACACCGTGTTGACGAAGCATCTCAACAATTCTCAAGGTCATATCAGTTGCTGTGACTCCTGGATTCAGAGAACCAGTCAATTCGAAACCACAAACTTCGGGAAGTAGCATGTAAATTGGCTGACCTAGCATTACAGCCTCTGCTTCAATCCCTCCAACACCCCATCCAAGAACGCCAAGTCCGTTAATCATCGTAGTATGGCTGTCGGTTCCGACCAATGTATCAGGAAGCCAAACTCCTTCATCCTCTCGAGCCACACTAGCAATCCATTCAAGATTGACCTGATGGACAATTCCTCGCCCAGGAGGTACTGCTCGGAAATTGTCAAGGCTCTGTTGCCCCCATTTGAGGAATTGATATCGTTCCATATTTCGCTTGTACTCAATTTCCAAGTTTTTTTCGCGTGCATCTGGAAATAGACCAGAAACATCGACCTGAACTGAATGATCGATTACAAGATCAACAGGAACTTGGGGGTTGACCCTCTCCGGGTCTCCACCCAACTCGACCATCGCATCGCGCAGAGCAGCGATATCAACAACTGCAGGAACTCCTGTAAAATCCTGAAGAATCACTCTACTAGGAGCGAATGGAATCTCTTCAGGAGTCATGGTTGGTGACCAAGATGCAATACGTTTGACATCATCTTTGGTAACTAGAAAACCGTCACACTTGCGCAGAGCGGCTTCAAGCAATAATCGAATTGTGTATGGTAACTCATCAAGTCTACAGATGCCTTCTTTTTCTAAAACAGAAAGAGCATGATATTTCGATAAAGAGCCATCTTGCTTCTCAAAATTAGCAATAGAATTGAAGCCCCCGCCCTCGCTCATTACAGCACCCGTGGAATGACCGGCGAGGGCTCCCTCCATGAACCTTAGTTCACAAGAGGAACAAGCGCAAGTGCGCTATCTCAGTCACAATCAATTACGAGTGACACTAATCA
>JASMAJ010000099.1 GCA_030754395.1 Candidatus Thalassarchaeaceae archaeon
CCAATCGTCGGGATCACCAGTAGAATTCGGGATATTGTCTTGAAGAGCATCGACGGGGCATTCATCCACACATGCCCCACAAGAAACACATTCAGAATCTAAGAATGACTCGTCTGCGCCGGCAATTATTCTCGAAAGGAAACCACGCCCGTCTAAGGAGAGCGCGTGTGTAACTTGTATATCGTCACAAGCCCGGATACATCGTGAACAAACAATACATTTACTGGCATCAAAAGAAAAGAATGGGGATGAGGTGTCAATTGGTGTTTCATAGTGATGTGGAGTATTATCATAGCGAATATCCTTGAGTTCAAGGTCCGAAGCAATATCGTGTAATTCACAATCACAATTCCCCTTTTCTGTGAGACACTCTATAGGATGCTCGCTGAAGTATAATTCAGTAATCCCTCTCCTCAAATCTAACAGTCTTTCACTTTTTGTTTGGATTTGCATTCCATCTCTGGCAGGAGTCGTACACGAGGAAGGAGTTCCCCGACCTCCTTCAACCTCAACAATACACATTCTACACGAACCAAAAGCATCGAGCTTTGGTGAATCACACAAACTAGGAATTGAAATACCGTTATCTCTAGCAACTTGCATAATTGTTTGATGAGATTTACCTTCCACTAACGCCCCATCAATAGTTAGAGATATTGATTGTTGAGATTGTTCAATCATTCCTTACCACCTCTTTTGCTGTCAACGCACCTCCGAATGCATCAGGCCAACGTTGTATTGTTGAACGAACAGGATTCATTGCTAATCCTCCCAAGGCACATAGGGAAGTTGAAGTCATTACATCATCGAGATTAGAAATCAATTCTCTATCTCCTGTATTTTCACTACTAGTACCCAACCGCGTCAGTAATTCCAGTGCGCGCTGAGTTCCAATGCGGCAAGGAGTACATTTCCCACAACTTTCATCTCTGAAGAAGCGCATCCATTCAATAACTTCTCTGTGTGGGTCAAAATCATCCCCGAAAGTAACAAAACCACCATGACCTAGTATGCCACCGGCATTATCTAGACCTTCAAAAGAAAGTTCAATTTCATATATTTCTTCAGGGAGGAATAAGGTACCTAATGGCCCTCCAACTTGAATGGCTTTGACATTATCGAGGCTGGAAAAATCATAAAATAATTGCCCGATTGTACCTCCAAAAGGAATTTCGACGCAAGCCGGCCGATTAGTCGAACCGACTATTTGGGCCACGAGAGTCCCTCGACTAGAATCAGTACCTATTGATGAAAAAAATGTACTACCCTCGCGGAGGATAGCTGCGGCCATTGCAAAAGTCAAGACATTATTGACTATAGTTGGATGACCATAAAGTCCTGAAGTGGTAGGATATGGTGGTCTAGCACGCACTTCCCCCCTACGACCTTCAAGACTTTCTAGCAATGCCGTCTCTTCCCCACAAACATACGACCCTGCACCATTTGCAATCGTAATATCAAATCCTAAACCGACGCCCAATAGCCCTTCATCTCGGGCAGAATCAATAGCTGATTGAAGAATTCTTTTTGCTTGAGGGTACTCACTGCGCAAATACACCCATCCATGTGTTGCTCCAATGGTTTCAGCACAAATTAACATCCCCTCAATTAACGAATGTGGGTCGCCTTCCATAATCATTCGATCGATGAATGTACCAGCATCACCCTCATCAGCATTAGCAATTACATACTTCACTGAAGACTGTTCATCTGCTGCAGCCTTCCATTTGAAGTGAGTAGGGAAGCCTGCGCCCCCGCGCCCTCTAAGTCCTGCTGCCTTCAACTCATTGATGACGTTAGAAGAGCCTATTTTCTTAGCGGTTGAATAACCTGAATATGCACCAATTTTTTTCATTGATTCGATATTAAGAGGGTCTGTGATTCCAATATTTTTGGTTGCTAATCTCGTTTGATTGGAGAACTCCTCTAATGATTCAATTTCACCAAGATATTTTGGATGAGAAAGATATGAATCATCAGAAAATAATTCAATGATTGATTGGACGTCCTTACTTTCAACAGGTCCAAAACCAATCCTTTGCCCTTTTATGTCAACTTCTATCATAGGTTCAAGATGGAAAAGACCTCTACTACCAGTTCGGATTAATGCAGAATCGGAAGGTGCGAAATTTATTATTGATTGAGCGATAGATTCGGCACCATAAGTCAAACTCATGCTATCCATACTCAAGAAGAACTGTAATCCATCGCCACTCCGAGATAATGGTAATATTAAATCATCATTTCGAATTATTGCTGGGCCATTCGCACATAGTCCTGCGCAATGCAATTTTCCAACTACTTCTCCGGATTCTTCCAAATTAGAAACGATTGATTCGGAACCATTAGCACGACAAGATTCACCGATGCAAACATGGATAGTAGATTCGGCAACTTTCAAGTCGGAATAGTATCCAATGACACCCCTAACTTTGGATGAAGTAGTTCCTGACAATTCAGCGATTTCACGGATTCGGACAGAATCTGGTTGTCCTTTAGTACGAACCTCTTCTTTGAGTATGTCAAGTAAATCATGACCGGGACGACCAGGATCCCAAACAGGTAGACCACCACTCATACTATACCTCCTATACAATCCATCATGTCAATTATTCGATATACGATGCGGTGCAGAATGTACCAACATTCTTTCATCGCGAACAAAAGATAACAAAGTAAGATTATGCTCTTTAGCCATATCTACAGCCAAAGTACTAGCTGCACCAACTGAAGCCATAATAGGGACACCTAACCTAATGCATTTCTGTACTAACTCGAAAGAAGCGCGACCTGACACTAGTAATAGAGTAGGTGACATGTCATTTGGTTGGCGAATATACGAACCAACAAGTTTGTCCAATGCATTGTGTCTTCCAATATCCTCCCTCAGAGAGATTAATTCACATTTCTCTGATAATAATGCAGCAGCATGAGTGCCCCCTGTCAATTGGAAAATTCTTTGAGAGGATAATAAATCTAAGGATGCATTTGAAATCGCATTTCTTTCAAGAGAAAAATTATCCCTTAATTTTGGTCCGTGAATATGTAATAGATTTGAGATAGATTCCTTGCCACAAATACCACATGCAGAGGTTTTTGTTGTTCTTCGATTGTGATCCTCGGGGCTAAAAATACAGGATTCAACCAAGTTCACTTTTGCTTCATCCTCATCAAATGAAACTGACTGAATATCTGATTTTGACTGAATTATGCCTTCAGAATATAACATTCCAACAACTAAATCCAAATCTTCTCCAGGAGTTCGCATTGTTAATCCTAAAGAATGTGATTTACCTTCATGAATTATTTCAATAGCCAAAGCACTCTCTATTGCTAAATTATCAATAGATGGCTTCCTATTTTGCGAATCAATGCGCAACACATCACCCTCACGGACACCCTCCATAGCACTCAGAACATGTTCATGTGTATTTGATTGACGGAGGGAATATTAGACTAGAATCATTGAAATAACAATCACAGGATGAGAGAACATGGACGAATGCGACAGTGAGGGGTTAGCCCTCCCAATTGTAGTTCCTGCAGAAATTGTTGAAGTTTTCATTGATACCACGGAATCCGCAAGAAATGCTATGCATACAGCAATTGGTGAAGAAAAAACGAAAGTGATTGTAATCAGTGTTGATTCGGGAGGATGTTCCGGATACATGTATGATATGAAAATAATTGAGAACCCAAATGATGAATCTTATCAAGAAATTCAATTTGGTGATGTTACTGTGCTCGTACATAATGAGCATAGCACGATGTTAAATGGTCTAATTCTAGACTACAAAGACTCATTGATGGGGGGTGGATTTGTAATGGAGAATCCAAATGCCAACAAAACATGTGGCTGTGGACAATCATTTAGATAATCGATTCATCGAGTTCTTAATTTATCTAAATCAGAAAAGTCCATCTTTTCGTCTTTCTCAACCCAATCTGATAATTTCATCAAAGGAGATATCCTTAGAAGACCGAGATGGCGAGTGAACAAATATAGAGTAGGATCGAATCTACCAATAATCTGTTCTTGGAATTTAATTCTTACAGGTTCTGCGCGTGAACGGAAAAAGGAAATCTCTACTGCAACACCTATTATTGTAGCAGTATAGAGAACAAGAAGAACGGTCAAAGAGAAAATCACAGGGTCACCAAACATCTCACCACTTCGTAGTTCTGTTCCATAAAA
>JASMAJ010000009.1 GCA_030754395.1 Candidatus Thalassarchaeaceae archaeon
GGTTGTCCGATGGCCCTCAAAGGGCATCCAGCCGAAATGCCATCCCTATTTGAAGCAGACGGCCGCCCCTACGGGGCGTGAAAATTGAGCATTAGGACTCTTTACAGACGATGTAAAGGGTGTGACTTCCACTACCTCTTTCAAGTTCAAGATCTACCATAAATCCACGAGAACCTTCAATTTCTTTCAGAGCTTTGTCCAGTCTACGTTGTAAAGTTGGATGGATTTCAGGATCAAGAGAACACCTCAGAGTGACTTTCCCCACGCCATTTCTAGCAACAGATTGGGCAGTTTGTTCGATGGTATGAATTTCAGGAGGAGTAAGGCGATGCTGAACGATTTCTCCACTAGCAATAACAAATGAACCAATTTCATCATCTGTTGAAACCGGTTCAGTAGAAATCAACAGCGGTCTTCTCCCATCAATTCGCAACCAAGAACGACCCGATGATTCTGGGATGGCCTGCTCAACCCAAGACTCATGCAGGCCGGATTGAACCAATGCGGGGTCGACTATTGTCAAGAATGAACCAAAAGGTGGAGGTTTACTCATTGAAGAAATTTCTGAATTTTGGGGTTTACCTTCAATGCTGGACATTATTTTCTTTCGCCCCATTCTAACGCATCGGGCTGGATTTTTCGAAGCAAGAGAGCCAATCCAAACGGATAATCTGTCAATTCGGCCCCCTCCTTGACTGAGCCATTCCCAAGTTCTGGGGATTCCAGGGAATGTAGTTTCAATTATTGCATCGACTAATGACTGTTGTTCATCACTCAAACGCGGTGAAAGATCGAGAAGAACTGCTGGACCCTTGGGGCCCGATTCCAAGTGTTTGGCCCAAGCCTTCAGTAGCGGAGTTAATGCCGGTTTCATTTCATCAACTTCATGCTTTTGCGCATCAGGAGGACGAGCAGGGTCGAGATGTAGCATAGCGATTGGAGGGTGTGCTCGAGTACCAGCTTCTCGTAGACTATTCCAGTATGATGTAATTGCACTTTCTGCCTTTGTCCCATCACCAATCAGAACTCTATCCATCGAGCGTTGAAGGTCTTCTGGATCGCCGTTTGAGTGCATGTTTGCAGCACACATTAATGCAATCTCAGGATCTAATTCTATTGCCAGTCCTGGTCTTTGCAATCCTGACGTAAGAGCAATTAGTTGGACACCAGAACCGGCTGCTGCATCTAGAATCACTCCAGCAGGTAACTCGTTAGTATCGATTTGTGACGCACGAGCCTGAGCAATAGACCAAGGAGTAGAGAGCCTTTTCATCTGTTCACTCATGAAAAATGAGGGTTCTCCTTTACGTGCAGATTTGGCTTTATTCAGCTTAGAGGCACGTTCGACGACCCCGTCAGATGGACGAAGGGCATAGTGGCTGGGATCTTCGTTCATGTTTGTCGCTCCTATGTTGTGGTCAAGTCTCTTTCGTGCAGATTTCATCAAATGCTTGCAACTTCAAGCTTGAGTTCAAATCGCAACCAAGCATCTTGAAGTTCATGCCCTTCACTATTTCCATAGGCAATAGGCGGAGGTAGTAGAGTCACGTGTGTTGTTCCTGTGTCAATTGTTGGTATTAGGCCTCTATCTTCATCTATATCCAAGCCTATTGCTGACCAACCAAATCCTTTGATGTAATTAGAGTCGTCACCGGCTGTAACTGGTAAATCTCCTTCATCGATTAATTCATCTGTATCAGCATTCCAAACTTTGTAATGAACTTCTAGGGGGTCACCATCGGTAGCGTGGATTGCTTTTTTCTCAGCCCCCTCGTAAATATGAACATCAAGAACTACCTCGGCTTCTGGAACTCTCAAATGTGATGCCTCAATCGTTATGTCATGCTCAGCCAGATCATCAGTCAATTCAATTTCGACAATGAAAGTACCATTCGCTTCAATTGGATCTAGAGTTAAATCTGCATCATTCTCATCCTCGAAAACGACACTACCGCCTATGATTTCTAGAACTAAATCTAACGGCTGGTTGGCTCTATTGTAAATCACCACACTAGCGTGATCGCCAGCGCCTTGATGTTCCCAGTCACATCTTAATTCGCCAGGATAAAGGAATTCATCATCTTGGTCGGCTAATACCGTAGGCCAATTCCAGTCTCCAAGTCGTGAATCACAGGTGTCGAAAAGAAGATCCACCTCCCAGAGCCAACGATCGTTTTCATCTTTGATTAAGTCAATATCAGTGACTTTGAAGGCATCCTCGTTTTTCTTAGAAAAATCCCAGACACTGTAACCAACAACGATTGTCGAGCCAATCAATAGAGCAGCGGTAGCAAGAGAAAGCAGAATAGCTGCTCTAGGAATTGCCATTTCATTGATGCCAATTGGGATAGTGGGATGCTCCACTTCCTCGGCAGTATCCGAAATCCAAGTACCCGTCACGATACCCTTGCCTCGCCCGTCTGTCATCAACGTTAGTATGTGAAGTCATGATACAGATGGAAAGAAGAGGGGGGTTTACAAAGCCAGTAATCGACTTAGTCCATCAACATGGCTTCTTGATTTCTCTGACCCAACCAAGTTACCAAGGCTAACTCAGTTCCTATTACTGCTAGGAGAAGGAATAGAGCTGATGGACCAAGAGTTGCAGTACCTCCAAGGACCAATAGTGTCAGACCAGTTCCTATTACTAAATCGATAAGACCCAGAACCCTCAGAATCTTGCGTAATTGCATTATTCCGACAACCCACAAGGTTGTTGAGAGTGAGAAAAGAGTTATTGGAATAAGAAGAGAAATGTTGAGAGTTAGAATTCCAATACCCATCATCAAATGAGCATTGATAACCGCCATCATTGTCCAATGACCATTCTTAAGTGGTATAGATGAGGCGATTACTATCATCATTATTACACCAATAATATAGCATATTCCAGGTAAGAATTCTAGAATAGTTGGGAACTGATTTGATAATGAAATCAGTGGGATTGGTAACACAGCAACTGCAATACCAACCGCTTCGACCTGTTTGTTCCTACGACCTTGATTAATTGCATTCGCCACCGCCAGAATTCCTGCAGGACCCCAAGACAAAATTGCATAGGCTAGAACTCTAGCACCTCGACCTGAACTACTTTGGTGTGTGTCTCGGCCAATATTTTCCCGTCTCGAACCAATCCAAATATCGATTAATAGAGTAATAATTAGCAGACCTTCGAGCAAGAACCAAGGTAATTGCCATTGAATAATATCGCCATTAAATGGATCTATGGTCATTGGTGCAGGTAATGATTCGACCATTATGGTTCCAGCAATTAATGTCAAAGTAAGAGGCAAAACAAACCAATCTATCGCAATTGGTATACGATCCAGAAGGTTGTCTTGATTCCAAATCGAAAGAACACTCAACTCTAAAATGAGAATTGTCACAACCGCTAAATCAAGGAGTTCGCTATTGCTAGAACTAGGGTGAATATGTCCAACTAATAGTATTCCAATTAAGCCAAATATTGCAGTTCCAATTGGAAGTTCTATTCCTAATAGGGCTGGTAAGTCAAGATTGAGACTTCGAGTTCGGATTTTTGCAATAGATACTAGAGCTGTTGCAAATATACCTAGTAGCAGAATGATAATTGGTGAAGAACCTAGAATGAATCCATAAACAATACCCGAACCTAGACTCAAGATTAGAAACATCATCACGATTCTTGGTTTATGAGAAATATCTGTAGTATAGAGTTCCTCCAAATCATCGGTCTTCTTAAGATCACGGCGCTTCTTCCGTTTTGCCTCCAAGTCCGCTAATCTAGTATCGTAACCGCCAATGTTCCCTGTGCCTAACGTAGTTTCTCTTTCTTGTGCAAGTGAGGCTATTTCAAGTCGGGAATCGCGTCGAGAAATTGATTTGAGTTCGGCTCTTATCTCTCCGCGTGCTACAAGCCAGAGAGATGTTGCAATGAAAATTGCAATGCCGAGATAAGTTGCATCATACTGTTCTTTTTGCAAAGATAAACCAATAGAAATAGTCAGTAACCAAAGAGCTGAACCAGTTGGTTTAAGCAAATTCTCCATTAATTTAGACTTCGATAAATAGAATGTAAGGGCAACTCCTGAGCAAATAACAGCCGACATTGAAACATCAAAGGTAGGTATTGATGACAGCGATTCGAGAAGCACACTAGGTTCCTTTGATGCGATTGTAACAAGCATAGGAAGAGACATTATTGCCATTCCATTTGTGTAGACTGGTTCGTTATCATGTTCGGCTCTGAACATTACTGAGCCCGATGCAATTAGTATCAAGAGCATCCAAATTTCATCCATTCCATGTCTCCAACTGAGGACAGATGCCGACACAGCCATGACCGATACCATAACAATTGGACTTCCAATTCTCTTGTTTTGAAATTCCACACCGAGATGAAGGAGGAAAACAAGACTTGTAACAATTAGCAATGTAACCGAAGTAAAGCCTCCTAGTTGAGCCATCGAGATGATTGTTAACATTGGAAGCCATAGTCCCATACTCCACAGTTGCAGAGCACCTGAGTCTCGAATCGAAGCTGAAATTTCGGTTATACCAAGGAAACCTGAGGCTAAATTTACACCAGTTTCTCCCATCCTGATATTCACGACTATCATCAGAATTGCTGAAACACACAAATAAGCTGCTAGAGGTGTGTTAGAGAGATCAATCATTGAACCGGGGTCTAACTGATCATTAGCAACTAATACTGTCCTAATTGCCTCTTGTACTAATTCTTCTATTAGAATCCATGACCATGGCAATAGTACAGTAATTCCGGCAAGTGAAGGTGCTTTCCTCATCACTGCAAGTATGGCAGTTCCTAGATGTAGAATACTAAGCATTACGAGTAAAGCTATTCCACCGTCTCCTCCGTCTACTTCAGCTTCAGCAGGAATTAGAATTACTAATAATATCAAAATTGAAACTGCACCCACCCAGAGAACTCTGTCAGTAACTCTATTCTGGTCTCTTAACATGATATATCCAGTAAGAATTGTTGCCAGAATCGAGAATGTTTCATATGAATTGAAAGGAATTATTGGTTCGAGTGAAACATCAAGAATCAGCATTATTGCTAAAATCACCCCTCCAGTAAGAAGAGGAATACTAACTCTAGTCTTCTCAACACCTCGAACAACTAGGTAAGAACCACCAAAAGCACCGCCTAGAAATGTCACCATTCCTAATGCATAACCAGTATCTTCTCTGCTTGAGGCGACTGCCATTAGTGCTCCAATCATTCCCAATGAGATTGACACCCCCCAAAGTCCTGGTTGACCCAATCCAACTGTTTTGAATCCCTTAGAGAACCAATTATCTTCACGTGCGAATCGGGCTGCCATAGAAGCATTTATTCCAGAAATAACCATCAAAAGGAGGAATAAAATTAGTGGAGTATCAAGTGGCTCGATAATCAACGAACCGCTGGTAAATCCATCTGTAATCGCATGCATCCCAATCCATAGATTAGAGGCAGCGATTCCTAATGCAGCAAGATTCCCTGACCCTCTATGTATAGCAAGTCCATGTAGCAGAATTGTTGCTAGAAGAATCATTATTGCTACTCCAACTTCTCCACCTATTGAACCAGCAGTTGAGCCTATAGCGAGTAAAATCAGAGTTGCTTGGGCAGCTATTGCATCGTGTTCATACCTATATGCAACGAAGATATTTAGTGCGACTAGAACTAAGAGAAGAATCGCTAGAGTCTCTACAGAAATGGGGAGAATAGAACCCATCTCCCATCGATTTAGTTCAAGCGCTAAACCGTACAGAACCTTCATCGAAATAATGACCCAAGTAACTCCAAGTAGATTCAAATCCTTATCGGGAACCCATTTTTCACCCAATGAAAATCCAATTACAGCTAGTGAGACCAACATTAGCAAAGAAACTAATGGAGAAAAGGCAGTTCCTGCAACAATGCTAAGTGCGCTGAAAATGAAAATCATTGCGACCATTAATGACCAATTGACTTTCCTCTCACCTTCTCGTGCCATATTCGAAACTACATCTTCCTCTGGAGCAAAACGCACAGTTCCATCAGACTGAATCGCCCCCGGTTCATTACCTGTGGGAGCTGAAAAAGGATCGAAGACATCGCCCAGAGCTTCGTCACGTTCTGGTTCAGGAGTTTCCTCATTCTCAGGGGCTACCTCTGATAAGAAATCATCAAGATCGAGGGCGTCGATATCGACATTCCCTCCCATCTTAAAGCGTCGCGCGCGAATTAGAGGGTCCTCCTTCTCCTCAGTGCTCACGCTCCGCGAGGTGGGCCTTCATGCGATAATCGCATCCCCCTCAAGGAATCATTTGATTATGATTTCACATAGTTAATTGTCCACGCTCATCCGTAATAGTTGAAAGCCAATTGGCGGCGTCGGGCAGCATGGAGAGCAGCACCCGCTCGTCTACTCCGGCCTCATTTGCTACGCCTATTGCTTCGCATGGCTTAGACCCCAGCGGCGCAGTGCACTGGAATCTAAGTGCAGAGGAGTTACACAAGAGGGCTGTAGAACGCGGTGAAGCCCAACTCACGGCGCATGGAGTTTTACTCGCCACCACCGGTGAGCGCACTGGGCGCTCACCAAATGACCGATTCATAGTAGATGAACCCGGTCTAGCCGATCATGTTTGGTGGGGAAATGTGAACAGACCTACTAGTCGAAGAGTGTTTGAGGGATTATTAGAAAAGGTTCAGAATCATTTAGACGAAGCGGATGAATTATTCGTCAAAGACGCACATTGTGGAGCCGATTCGAAATATGCAATGCCGGTTAGATTAGTCACTGAGAAGGCTTGGCATGCGGCTTTCTTTCACAATATGTTCGTACGTAGCAAACCAGAGCAACTCGCAGACCACAAACCACAGTATACGATTCTTCATGCGCCTGAATTACTTGCTGAGCCGAAACTTGACGGAACAAACTCAGGAGTCTTTGTTATTCTAGCATTAGATAGAGGATTGGTGATAATCGGTGGAACTCATTATGCTGGTGAAATTAAGAAGGCGATTTTCACTATCATGAATCATATCCTTCCTGCTGAAGGGCTGCTCCCTATGCACTGCTCGGCTAATACAGATGGTAATGATTCAGCACTTTTCTTTGGCCTATCTGGAACTGGAAAAACAACCCTCAGTGCAGACCCAAATAGAGCCCTAGTTGGCGATGATGAGCACGGTTGGTCCTTTGATGGAGTTTTCAACTTTGAAGGTGGCTGCTATGCTAAACTGATTGGACTTTCTGAGGAAGACGAGCCAGAAATTTATGCAACCACAAGAATGCAAGGAACAATCCTTGAGAATGTCATACTAGATGCTGAGGGGATTCCTGACTTCAACAACGGTACACTCACTCAGAATACTCGTGGATCATATCCAATTGAAGCGATTGAAAATAGAACTGAGGATTCAACGGCGGGACACCCGAAGAATGTGGTTTTCCTAACCTGTGATGCATTCGGAGTACTACCACCTCTATCTCGCCTTACACCTCAACAGGCAGCTTACCACTTCATGTCCGGATACACTGCAAAAGTTGCTGGAACTGAAATTGGGGTGACTGAGCCTCAAGCCACTTTCTCAACCTGCTTTGGAGCGCCATTTATGCCTCGACACCCAAGTGTTTACGCTGATCTTCTTTCAAAGAAAGTGGCTGAGCATAATGCAACATGTTGGCTAATCAATACTGGCTGGATAGCTGGCGGATATGGAGAGTCAAGTCGAATCAAAATCCGCTGGACAAGAGCGTTGTTGAACGCTGCACTGCGCGGAGATCTAGATGATGTTGTATTTGTGGAAGACGAGCGCTTTGGATTCACAGTTCCAGTTGAATGTGAAGGTGTGCCTGATGAGATATTACAACCTCGCGATACTTGGGCAGACAAAACTCGCTACGATAATGTTGCAAATCTACTCGCTCAGATGTTCATTGAGAATTTCGAACAATATGAGGAAGGTTGCAGTGAGGAAGTTCTCGCTTCATCTCCTAAGGTTCTAGATTGAATCAATGGGTAGCGTAGTTGATGGATAGCAATGCAACGGTTACATTGTTACATATACATCAAAATGGGTACATACCTTAGACCGATTATTTTGGATGTTATTTTTTATAGAACGTGTTAGTATCACTCATCTTTGTCAGACATTGTCAGGGCAAGATATACCATGGGGCCGACTACGACAATTATTGCTAATAATAGGGGGATTGGGTCGGTTTCAGCTGCCGATATAGCTACAATACCAAACCAAGCTAAGAAAAAGAAGGTTCCAACATAAGCAAATATACGAATGGCCCAATATTTTATTTTGCCCCAAGTCGATACTAGCTCTACGGATTCAGATTCTCTTTCCATATTTTTCTTGGCAGTTTTGCCAGCCATTTTTGAAATCAAGTCCATTAGCCACGCATACATTGTTTAAACGACAATTATTAAGTATTTTTAATTAGTGTCAATAAATAAATAATTTTGCAATAAATTTATGTGTTTAATTTGAAACAACTCATCTAATTGTGTACCCTATGATTCACGGATTTTCAATATCTTCTAGAATAAGATTACAATTTCTACATCGGTAGCGTCTATTACTACGCCTAGCACGTGGGTGTTCAATTTCACAAGAAGGGCATTTCCAAATCCACTTAGCCGATTTTTTCCGTAGGTGTTCAGCAAAAGCTGAACCCATTCCCTGTGCCTCTCTGTCAGGCCATAATGATTCCATCTGTCGGAATTCCCGGTTATGGTTTGAGAACCCTAACGCGTGAAGATATTCGTGGAATAACAAAAATTTGGTGTATCTAGTCCATTCTTTTGTCAAAGACTCAGGATGTACATCTATGCACCTTACATCATTCGGGCCTAGTGCATTTTTCTTACGCACGCCTTTCTTGTAACGGCAAACTGCATGCAATCGATTTGCGTTTTTTCTCAATCTTCCCAATGGAATTTTCTCCAATTCATTCACAGGCAACATTGCTAATTCCGGAATACTTCTCATTGTAGCAATTACCTCGCGGGCTTGCTCTTCTAATGTGGGAATTTCCTTGACCTCTATCCAATCATCTAGAACAGACTGGACAACCATGCTTGTTGCTTAAGCAGTCACCCTTCAATGTTGACTATTGTAGGAACTGTTTAGAGTCAATAAAGACGATTCTCAGACCGAAGGCGTCCAGCCGAATGGATCCTCTGCACGTCCTTCTTGGATAGCGGTCAGAGCATCGTACAATTGGCGAGTTATTGGGCCTATTTCACCTTCACAATATTCTGCCACTTTTCCACTATGCTCAATCTTGCCAATAGGTGAAATTACCGCAGCAGTGCCTGCGCAGAATGCTTCATCGGCCTGCATAGCAAATTCAATGTCAACTTTTGTTTCACGAACCTCGTAACCCAATGAACGGGCTAGTTCAATGGTGGAAAGTCTGGTAATTCCAGGCAGAATTGTACCGGTTAATTCGGGAGTGTAGAGAACGTTATCCTTGACACAGAAGAAGTTGGCTGCTCCTACCTCTTCGACATAGCGATGTTCTACAGCATCTAGATAGATAATTTCGGCATAACCTTCTGCTTTCGCTTTCTTTGAGGGCATCATACCCGGTGCATAATTTCCAATTGCTTTGACTCCACCTGAACCACCAGGTGCAGCTCGATGGAATTCATCTGAAACTTTGAGTGAAATGGGATTCAATCCACCTTTGAAGTACGGCCCAACAGGAACCGCGTAAACAAGGAAGGTGTATTCAGGTGCAGGAGCAACACCAAGAATTTCTCCACTACCAAATATGAGGGGCCGGACATACAATTCACCGCGGCCATTTGGAGGAACCCATCTCTCATTCTGTCGGACTACTTTGTACACCGCATCAAGAAACATTTCTTCACTAACTGGAGGCATGCCTAATCTTCGACAACCATCTGCTGAACGTCGAGCATTCAGTTCTGGTCTGAATAGAAGTATTCTACCATCGGGGGCTCGCCGTGCTTTCATTCCTTCAAACAATCCTTGACCATAATTGATTACGCCAGCAGCAGGTGACATGGCTAGGTCTTGGAAATCTTGCATGACTCCAGGTTCCCATTCTTCACCTAATTTACAGGTGACGTAGTACATCCGATCCGTCTTCGTGAAACTGAATGTCAAACTGTCCCAATCAATGGACGGCTCAACATCTTCCAACAACCACGCAACCCCTATTGTGCTAGAGGGAGTGCACACTGCTTTCAACAATTCCGGCCAGACAGACTCAAAACCCTGTTCTAGATGTTCGCACAAGGGTTGATTGCAGACAGTCCCACGCTGTGATGGGTATCGTCATGCGCTGGGAAGGTGAGATGTGTATTGTCTCTGGTTCCTATCAGGCGGTTGAGAGTACACCGCCACGAACTACAGTTGAGTTGTGGTGTCGCGCTCGCGATGGTTATTCGGTTGTTTTATTGGTTGAAGGATTGCATCCGTATCTAGAAATTTCACCGACAGGAAGGCCTGGAACAGCTGTGGGAGTTAGTGAGAATCTAGAATTCGTACGTCAAATGGATGAGGTCATCTCAATCGGTGAACCCGTTGAAAAATGGACTGAGTTGGGAGTTAAACCTCACTGGAAAGTCGAGGTTAATCAGCCATATAGAATTAGAAATCTTAGGAAAAGATTGGAGAGTGATTGGTCAATTTCTAGTGCTGATATCCTATTTGTTCACCGCCTTTTACTCGATTTAGATCTCGGGCCCCACATTATTGCATCAGGCGAAGTAATGTGGGCTGGGGAAAGGGCGCCCGAAGAATTCCAAGCCACATTTGAGGGAGGGCGCGTTGAGGCTGCTGAAAGGATTCGTAGTTTTGGTGGATCTGGATTATATCCCTGTGACATGGTTGTCGCTTGTTCGCTTGAAGATCTTAGCCAAACCGAACCCTTCCCTGCTCCTTTTGTTACCTTTTCTTTTGATTTGGAAACGAGCATTAAACACAATACTATACTTTGTGCAGCTGCGGTAATTGAGAGAGGAAATCAACGCACTGAGCATGAATTTAGAGGTGATGAAAAGGGTATTCTCGAGGGTTTGACACGCTTGGTTCGTGATGAAGACCCTGATTTCATTACTGGGTACAATATCGATAACTTCGATTTGCCTAGAATCATTGAGAGAGCAGAGGAACATGCTGGCAAATCTCGTTTTGAGCAAGCCGCATTGTGCGGCTGGGGACGAGTTCCCGCTGTTGAGTCTGAGGCCAAGCGATTGAAACCAGTTCGCGCGACAAATAGGGTTTGGCGACTTACAGGAAGAATCCCAATAGATGCTTGGTGGCAGGTTCGCCAAACACTGCGTCCAGAGCGTGAATCGCTTCGCTTCGTTGCTAACATGCTTTGGCCTGATGACGATGAAAAATCAAAACTCGATGTTGATGCAAGCAAAATGGATGAGGAATGGGCCAATCGTCCTGACGAAGTTATGGAATATTGTGTTAGAGACACCCACCTTCCGTTGGATATCCTCAATCATCTCCAATCTATCGCTCGTAAGGAAGCTCTAGCCGCTGTTGCAAAAACTACTGTCGATACCGCTGCTACCGGCACTACTAGTCAATGGATTGATTCACTTGTCATTCGCCTTGCGGACCGTGAAAACATTTCCGTGCCAACTACGAAATCTGGTCCAAGAAGGCGAGATCAAATTGCTGGTGGATACGTTCACGAAGTCGAGCCAGGACTCAAGCCTTGGATTGCAGTCCTTGATTTCAAATCGATGTACCCCTCAATTATGATAGCTCAGAATATCTGTTCCACTACTCTTGTTAGAGACGGTTCAGAGAATGACTCATACAATTCTTCACCTACCACTAATACTCGATATAGATCAAGTGAAGAGCGACGTGGCTTAGTGCCCCGCTTACTGGCTCAATTAATGGCCCAAAGAGATCACCATAAAGCCGAACTAAAGGTTGCCAATGAAACAGGAGATAATGATTCTGCGTTCCTTCACGATCAGTTACAATATGCGGTAAAGATTCTGATGAATTCATTCTACGGTGTTTTCGCTTCTAGTTTCTATCGCTTTACTCATCCTGACCTTGGCGCCAGCATTACAGAATGGGCTCGTCACAATATCCGTAGCATTATCACTAAAGTTGAGAGTGATGGCTATCCCGTTGTTTACTCAGATACAGATTCGATATTTGTTCAAGCTCCTGTGGAAAAAGATTCACCAATAAACAAACCAGATGAAGAATCTCTAGTTTATGCTGATTGGAAGGCTGCTAAGGATGAGACTCTGCGATTTGGCGACTCGCTTGCCTCCCGATTTACTAGAGAAGGTGCTGAACTTGAGTTCGAAACCGCTCTCTCAGCTTTCTTTAGTCACGGAGCAAAGAAGCGCTATGTTGGTCGCATGATTTGGCCGAGAGAAGAACTTCTGATACGAGGCTACGAAGTTCGTAGGACGGACTCTTTTCGTCTATTGTCACGTACAATGACAGAAATGTTTGAGTTAATACTAGAAAATGAAACTTGGTCATCAGTAGAGTTGACAAAACGTGTTATTGATGATGTTAGAGCACGAGATGTTGATGTTGCAGATTTAGTAATCTCGCGCTCATGCAAAGGTCACTTGCGCCGCGACGGTAGTGTTGATTTCCACCGAGTTTACAAAAATCCAGATAGTCTTCCATATGTGCGTGCGGCGCGACAACGAATTGAGGCCGGCCTTGGATTCACTCCTGGAATGAAAGTTGGATGGATTGTGACTGGTTCGAAACAATCTCCTATGCGTGTAGAAGCTTGGATGGTTGATGAGTTAGAAGTAGATCCTCCACAGTACGACTCGGAGTTTTATGCAAGGCGCCTTGCGACTGCTTTAGGGCGCGTTACTGAGGCCTTTGGTTGGGATGAAAAAGAGTTACTGGCCGGCTCTCGACAACAAACTTTGTTTGATTTTTGAGTCTTCACCGCTAGCCGTAGGGTTGATGATGAACCTACGAGCAGGCGTAGTTGTGAGGAGTATGAGAAGTCTTACCGGTTTCGCAATCATTATGCTTCTGAGTTCAGCAATGGTAGGTTGTTTGGATGCCTTCAGCCTTAACAATGCTCCAACTGCTGAGATGTCTATAGATCCGAGTAGTAATATACGCGTTGGCGATGAAATTACATTCAGCGCAGTAGGTTCTTCAGACTCGGACGGAGA